>URPG01000028.1 GCA_900549675.1 uncultured Oscillospiraceae bacterium
GTGGGGCGAACTGGAGAAAGCCGCCGCTGTTTACGGAGAACGCTATTTATTATGGCCTGACTATCCTGAATATCATAAGATGTTGGAGAGTGATATTGCCGACATTAAAAATCTTGGCGGCAAATACGGCGGCAGTATTACAGGCGGTTTGTTTGTGGGTGCCTTTGTGGAGGATATTCCATGGATGCATTTGGACATTGCCGGTACATCCTGGGTAGAAACTCCTGATTTTGCGTTCCAGAGTAAGGGCGGAACAGGTGCGGGCCTTACGGCTCTTTATGCTTTAAGCCTTTATGAGAATGAATGATAAAACAACTCAATCGATCAAATTCAATTTTAAGAAAGACTCTGTAAAGTTTTACAGAGTCTTTCTTAATTTACTTTTGGGAAAAAGCCAGATGTTCATTGTATGGAATGAACTGCGTGTTTCAAAAAATTATTTAAAAAATTGTCATTACGATAAACTAGAAGTGTCTGTCTGGCATTGATAAAATTGGCTTAAAAATTATTCTTTGACAGCGCCCAACATAATACCGGTAACAAAATATTTTTGCAGAAAAGGATAGACCAGCAGCATAGGAATCATTGCAATAAAAACCTTGGCGGCATCTAACGATTTGTTAGAAAGCTTGCTTAGGTTTTCAATTTGGTCTTTGGTGAGGTTTGTCGTTTGAATATTGACCACCAGTTGTTTAATATAGGTCTGTAAAGGGTAATGGGTTTCTCCCGTGGTGAGAACCAAGCCTTGGAAAAATTCATTCCAATGATACACACTGGTAAACAGCACAATGGTAGCCAAAACAGGGACGGAAACAGGAACTACAATTTGAAAGAGAATTCGCCACGGATTGGCACCGTCTACTACCGCGGCCTCTTCTAAATCCGGAGAAATGCCTCGGAAAAAGTTAATCATTACAATCAAATTAAAGACCGGTAAACTGCCTGCTAAAACGAGTCCCCAAATGTTGTCAATCAAGCGGTATTTCTGCATGGTAATATACCACGGCACAGTTCCGCCGTTAAATAGCATGCAGAATAAAACAATCCACATCAAAATGTTGCGCGGCTTAAATTCTTTTTTAGTTTTGGCTAGAGGATAGGCCATCATGATTAAAACAATCATGGTAAAGGCGGTTCCCAAAACGGTTCTCTGAATTGAAATCCAAAAAGAATTAAAAAACTTCCAATCACCCATGATTTCTTTGTAAGAATGAATGGTGAATCCTATGGGATAAACAGTGACGATACCTGAATTGGCCGCTGTTTTATCTGATAGGGAAAGACACAGGGAATACCAAAGCGGGTAGATACAGCTAAAAGCCAAAATTCCCATTAAAATGACATTAAAAATATCGAACAAACGAGAGCTGAATGTTTTATTTTCAATCATATCAATGCCCTCCCCTTAAAATACTTTATAATGTGCGACTTTATAGGCGGTAATATAGGAAAAAACAATTAGAATAAAGCTTACGGCAGATTTCAAAAGACCCGCAGTGGTGGCCAATGAGAACTGTAAATCAATTAATCCCATGCGGTAGACCCATGTGTCCAGAATATCTCCGGTGGAATAAACAAGTTTATTATAGAGATTAAAAACCTGGTCAAACCCTGCATTTAAAACACTTCCCAGCCCCAATACACCGAGAAGGACTATGGTGGGGATGAGTCCGGGTAAGGTGATATGCCAAATGGATTTCCATCTTCCCGCACCGTCAATGGCGGCAGCCTCGTATAAATTAGGGTTGATTCCTGTTAGGGCGGCGAGGTAAATAACCGCATTATAGCCAAATTCTTTCCAAACATCAGTGCCGACCACCAATTGGCGGAAGATAGAAGAATCCTGCATCCATACACGGGCATCGTGGCCAAAAAGGCCACTGATTGTATTGATGACGCCGTTATAGCCAAAAATATTGATAATAATGCTGGCTAAAATAACCCAGGACAAAAAATGAGGCAGATAGACAATGGTTTGCACAACTTTTTTATATTTTGTATTTTTTATCTCGTTTAGCAAAATAGCAAAAGTCAACGGAACCAATAAATTCAGAATCATTTTGGACACGGCAATGACGACGGTGTTGGTCATGACCTGCCAAGCGTCGCTCATAGAGAAAAGATATCGGAAGTTATCAACTCCTACCCAGTCTGATTTCCAATATCCTAACCCGGGATTGTAATCCTGAAAGGCCATTACAATGCCTACCATGGGTACAATACTGAACAATATCAGCCATACAAAACCGGGTAAAATCATAAGGCTGTAATGTAATTGATCGGTTATTTTCCTTTTCATGTTCGTAACCATCCCTTTCTGCGCGTAAGTATAGTGCATGAGTCATGATTGTATGAGAGAAGAAGATGAAATCTTCTTTATATTCTAATGGAAAATGTGAATAGATGGTTGTTCAAAGCCTGAAAATCAGATGCGGTGCGGAGGTTTTTCTCAGCACCGCAGTGAATTTTTTATTATCTGTCAGATGTTATTCTTTTAAAGCGGATACTTCTTTTAAAATTTCATCTCCGCCTTGTGCATGCCAATTGGAAACAAAGGTATCAAAAGCGCTGATGTCTTCTTGTCCTGTGATAATTTTCAGCATAGTTTCATCTTCCAATTTTTTGAGATTGGACCATTTACGTTCCATTGTTTCCGTCATACTATAGGTTAAGCTGTAAACCTTTTTATCGGGCTCCACAGTGGCATAGGGACGGTTACCGATTAAGATAGAGTACATCCGCTGGAAGTCACCTTCATTTTCCATGCTAAAATCAGAAACTGATAATTCTTTCCCTTTTTCGTATCCGGGAACAACATTTTTTACTTTTTGGGCATCCTGATAGAGCAGTTTGTAGATAGATGTGGGGTCGTTGTAGTCTTCGGGAGTGGTTTCACCGTTTAAGATTTTTATAAGTTCTCTGGATTCATGCTCTACTTCGTCGGCGGCAGCAGCAACAGTTCTCAGCGGATACCAGCCGATAGCCACAGAGGTATCAAAAGTTCCTTCATCACGTACAAGTGCATTGTACATAATAATAATGGCTGCGGCCGTATCATCAGAAGCTTTTTTGCTGATCATGCAGGAGGTTGTACCCACATTTTTCATGTGCAGATTCCATTTGCCTTCATCATCAAAAATAGGGTAAGCCTGCCAGTTGGCAGTAGGATCATTTTTAAAAGAGTCTAGATTTCCGTATCCCAATGACCACCATGGACCAAACCACATACCGGCTTGGTTAGCGTTAATCACTTCTCCGCTGGAATCACGAGTGCCCATTTCGGGGTCAATATAGCCTTCGGCATACCACTTGGCAAGACGCTCCAATGCAGGCTTCATCTTTTCATCCACCGAACCGTAGGTAACTTCACCTTGCTCGTTTTCCAGCCAATAACCGGGATAAACATCATAAGCAGAAAATACGGGATCAAAGCCATGGCTGTTATTGGAGGCCTCTAGGAAAGTACAGTAAAGTCTGCCGTTTTTGTCTGGTCCTGTCAGTGGAATTGTCTGGTCGCCGGCAGGTTTTTTCTCTTTGAAAACCTTGGCTATATTTTCAATATCATTTAAAGTTTTCGGAATTTCTAAATTGTATTCATCCAACCAATCCTTTCTGACATTGAGAACATGTACCCCGTCAGTGTCAACCGTGATATTCGGCAAAGCCTGCATTTTGCCGTCAAACGTAACGCTGTCCATTGCACGTCCTTGTGTCGATCTAATAATACCTTTTACCTGTTCGGAGGCATATTGATTAAACAAATCAGTAATGTCCTTAAGCATATTGGATTTAGCAGCCTTGCGTAAATAAGACTGTTCATTAGCAACCAAACCATCTGGCAAACTGTCACTGGCAATGGCCAAAGAAACTTTTTGATTATAGTCGTTGCCTTCCGCAGCGGTCCAATCCACAATGACATTGATATTATAGTTGTCACGTAGATAACGGGTATACTGGTTGTCTTGGGCGGAATCACCGGAGGGGAGGGTAGTGTCAATGGGAGAAACACTCATGCCGATGTGTACATCAACAGGGCTGTCAAATTTTTTAAAAGCTAAATCGTCACTGGACGGAGTGTCGCTATTCTCACCATCGGAAGAATTTGTTTTGTCCTCAGAGGATGTTGAGATAGGTGCTTGGCTGCTTTCTTTTTTACTGCTATCGACATTATTTCCTCCACAGCCGGAAAGCGAAGAAAGAATCATGACAAGCGAAAGAGAAAGTGTAGCCAGTTTCTTCATGTTTTTCATAATGTACCTCCATTTCAAAATGCTCTCGTTCATGTTTTAGTAATAAATTGTCGTTATTACTAAATTGTATAACTAATATACAATATTTTATAGTAATAAAAAACAGGTAATCGTATGAGGTTTTTAAGATTTACGAAAAAAATAAGATAATCGTCTTATTTTTCAAAGACGATTATCTTATACACGAGAAATTGATAAAGTTATTATCGGTTCTATTGTGGAGCTAGCAAAACTTGCGATAAAAGGTGCTGATAGAAGAACCCGTCTGTTCTGTAAAGATACGGCAGAAATAAGATTCATCTTCATATCCGACCAGATGAGAAACCGAAGAAGGGGTAGCCTGGTGAGATTGCAAAAGTTGCTTAGCTTTTGCAATGCGTTCTTGCCGAATAAAATTGTTAAAGGTGAATCCTGTGATTTTTTTAAAGGTAGCGGCAAAATAGCTGCGGCTGATACCGACCTGCGCAGCAACCTGATGAATGGAAAGCGATTCGCTTAAGTGCTGCCGAATATAGCTTACCGCATGAAAAACGCAGATCTCATGCTGAGGGGAATGAACATTTGGCAACGCTTGCTCCAATGTTTTTTTAAATTGCTTCAGCCATTCTATAGCGATATCCGGCTGATGAACAGAAGGAACAGATGGGAGCACAGCAAAAGGAAAGAGCTCTTTTGCTTTATCAAACAGACGAATTAGGATATGTTCCAATTGGCGGCAGGAAGGAGCATTTGCCGCGGTTCTCTGCAAGATGTTATCCATCGTTTGGGAGGAATAAAGCCAATAAAATTGCAGCCATTCCTCCTGCAAGTCTGATTTTAAAGGCAAAGAGTCACTCTCCACAAAAGATTCTCTCTCTAGTTGGGAAATCATTTTGCCGACACGCAAAAAAACCTCCTCACAATCTTTTTGGTCCAAACGCATTTTGGAAATATAATCGAGTGTGCCGAGCCGCAGGGCTGCCTGTACATTTTCAAAATCTTCATGAAAACTAAGGACAACATACTGTAAACGCGGATATTTTATTCTGGCCTGCTGGATAAATTCCAAACCGGTCATGACAGGCATGGCGAGATCCACAACACAGAGATCAACTTGGTGGTTTTCCAAAAAAGCAAGGGCTCTCTCTCCATTCGATACTTCTCCGACAACCGTCATGCTGCATTTTTCCCAGGGTATTAAAGAGATAAGCCCCATGCGTGCCAATTTGTCATCATCTGCAATTAATACACGAATCATAGCATACACCTAAATTCCTTTTAAAGTTTGGTGAAAAATTAAGATAATATCTATGGTAAAATTGGAAAAGACAAGGTTACAGAAGTACCTTGGCCGGGGCTGCTTTGCACCTCCATGGTGGCATTAGAACCATAAAAATCTTGTAAAGTTAACCATACATACCGAAGACCAATACCACTTTTGGTCTGCCGTTCACCCTCAAAGGGAGAAGAATCTTTATAAGAGGTAGAAGAATCATCAAAGCCGACGCCGTCATCGCGAATTGACACCAACACGAAATTCCTGTCAGTAGGCGCTATGTCAATCCAGAGATTGCCAAAATCATGCAGATTATGGCAGATTGCGTTTTCGGCAATGGGCTGCAAAATTAACCGTGCGCAGGGAGAATCGAGATAAATGCCTGGGGTTATGTTCATATGTATCTCAAAGTCTTGCCGGGTTTGCTGTAAGGATAAATATTCTGTCAGCATTTTGATTTCGGAGTTTAACGTGGTATTTTGGCTTACTTTATCCAGTGTGTAACCCAAAATAAAATTTAAATGAGAAAGATAGTCGGCAATGGCAGTCTGATTGCCCAAACGTGCCTGCCACTGGGCTGAGTATAAAGCGTTCATAATAAAGTGAGGGTTAATTTGAAAATATAACTTATCAAGCTCTAATTTTCGTTTCTCACTTTCCTTTCGGTAAATATCCTGCATAAGTTGGTGAACTTGCTGTTTTAAAGTGAGAAAATGATTATATAAGACCTGATATTCTTCAATAGGAAAGGTATGATGACGTACAGACATATCACCGCTTCCCATTACTTTAAATTCTTCTTCAATCAATTTTAAGGGACGGTACATTCGGTTATGAAAAAACCATGAAAGCAATAAAATCACACACAGTGCAAATAAAGAAAAAATGAAAATTTCCCGCTGCAGTTGAATCCGTTCGGAATCATAATATTGCTGTGGTAAAAGCAGCACATTTTTAAAGCCGAATTGTTGAGGGGCATAGCACCATACATATTGTTGGTTACGGCCCGTAGTCATATCGGCTGTACGCGATATTTCACCATTAAGATTAAAAACAGTGCCGGCAGAGATATCTTCGGTGGTACTGTAGCGAACCACGTTATTTTTATCCAGTTGAATAAAGCGGTAGGGGATACCTTGCTCTTTTTCCAGAGCTTTTATACTGCTGGCGATGTCGGTACGGTATTCGATATAAATGTAACGTGATTTATCATCACTGAAATAAACCGGCCTTACAATAGAGAAGACCTCTGCATCAGTAAAACGATTAGCGGTGCGGTGAATACTGTGGAAATCAATAGAAGTGGTTTGGGAAAGAATATCATACTGCAAAGGGGAAAAATCATTTTGCACACTCATGTTGCTAATCCATAAGGAATTGGCATTTTTCTCCCAATAGGCAACCAATTCGATTTGGTTGGAGGAAAAGGCAGATTGTCCTATTAAATTGTCAATTGTTTTTTTATTGGTGATTTTTTCATACGGTGTTGTTGAATTCAAGTAAATTTCCGCCATAGAACCAATATGACCGCTGGGCAGCATTTGTTGTGAAATATTGATGATGGAAATAAACTCTTGATGGATTTGTTTGTCAAGCTGTTCAGTAAAGGTTCGCAGTGCAGTTTGGAACCGATTTTTTTCAGCCGCATCCATGGACCGCAGGGCTGTCAGAAAAACCATTACAATACATAAAATTGCGACAGCGCAGAGATTGAAAACCATAATGACACGCATAGATTTAGGTTTTCTATTTGGATGAGAAAAGACAGTAGAAAGAGATTTCATGGGCGCATCCTCTCAAAATACTATATAATATAAACAAATTAAAGAGGTTGTTATAATCAAATTATAAGATATTTGGAACAAAAAAACAACTTTTCTTTAAAAATAGAGTAGTTTAAAGAAAAGTTGTTTTTAATGATTTTAAAAATGATTAAAGAATACAATAATCTTTCATGTATTGTTTCATGCGGGTAACAACATCCTTGTACGTGCCGGATTGCTCCAGATAAGCGAGGATATCGGTGACACGGATAATAGCATGTACTTGGATGCCAAATTCTTCTTGAACCTGCATAACGGCTGTTTTACCTGATTCATTGCCTACCTCACAGCGGTCCACACTGATGAACATATGCGGTACAGTGACATCGGCGCAGGCTTTCAAAACAGGCATGGTTTCCCGCACCGCAGTACCCGCTGTAATAACATCTTCGGTAATGATAATGCGGTCGCCGTTTTGCGGTTTGTAGCCCACCACGCTCCCGCCCTCGCCGTGGTCTTTTTCTTCTTTGCGGTTAAAAAAATAAGGCTTATCAATTCCAAAATCACGATATAAAGCTCCTGCAACCGAGGCAGCAATAGGGATTCCTTTATAGGCGGGGCCGAACATGGCATCAAAATCACCATTTGTAGATTCTTGAATCAATGCCGCATAAAAACTGCCGAGTTTTGAGATTTGCGCACCGGTTTTATAATTGCCCGTATTGACAAAGTAAGGTGTTTTGCGGCCGCTCTTTGTTGTGAAATCACCAAAGGTCAAAACGCCCGCTGACATCATGAATTCTATAAAGGCTTTTTTGTTTTCATTTAACATATATAATCCTCGCTTTTAATCGGTTTTTCGGGCAGAAGGCTGATGTGTTCTGACCGTTAGATTTTTGCCGTCACTTGTGATGACAATGGTTTGCAGAGTGTCGGTACGTAAAATTTCAACTTCGGAACGATTGAGGGTAGCTAGGGTTTCTTTATGGGGATGCCCGTAAGAATTCCCTTTTTCACTGCTGATAACCGCATAAGTAGGGGCAACGGCTTCTAAAAAATTTTCCGTAGTTGAACTGCTCGAACCGTGATGGCCGCAGGCCAGTACTTGCGATTGTATATCAAAATATTGGTCTAAAATATCGTTTTCCACTTCTTTTTCAGCATCACCGGTAAACAGAAAAGAATTTTCTCCATAGGTAAGCCGCATGACAGCAGAATAATTGTTGATATTCTCATAACGTTCTTTTTTCTTAGGAGAAAGCACCTCAATTTTGCTGCCGATAGGGGTGTCAATGTATGTACCTGCGTGGATATCCTCCACATGAACATTCCGGTCCAAAAGAGCATCCAGCATGGCTTCATAGGATTTGGTGGTGGGTGTTTGGTCATCCTCTAAAACGGGCATATAAAAGGTGCCGATATCAAAGTTTTGGATAATCTTAGACATGGCGCCGATATGATCCGCATGGGGATGCGTGGCAACAACAACATTCAGCATTTGGATGTTTTGATTCTGCAAATATGCGATAACGTCGTCGGCGTGTTGATATTCTCCTGCGTCAATTAAAATTGTAAAATATTTTTTTGGGGTATTGGGAGTGAAAATTTTAATCAATTGGCTGTCACCCTGTCCCACATCCAAAAAGTGTACCTCCATAAAATCTTCGTTGTCAGAAAGGGAGGGTGCGGATTGTGGAAGTGAGCTGTTGTTTTCGGAAGAGGAAGAAAGAAAATCCAATCCGAGCCACTGATACACACGGTTGGGATTATTGACAAATGCCAAAACCGCCACCACCACCAGTAAAATTGCAATTACAGTGTTGTGACGAAGAGAAGCTGTTTTTCGATTTCTTTTTCTTGCCATATTTTCACCGGATTCAACAAATTCGGGCAGAGATTCTACCCGAATTAGCATGTGTTTTTTATTTTTTTGTGATTATTCTTCTTTTAAGAAAGAACCGTCCTTATAAAGGTTAAAACGGAAGATTTTGGATTCATCTTCTTCTTTTTCACACATGATAAAGGCCTCGGCAATTTTGCCGCCTTCAATCAATGCTGTTAAGCCGACCAACTGAGAGAGCTTACTTTTCAAGTTTAAACGGTCGCCATCTCTTGTCATGAGATAAACTTCACCCACACAGCTATCCAGCACTTTTAAAAACTCAGGAACATCAATATCGTGTAACTCTACCATTCTTGGTGACATAAAAATCCCTCCTATTGTTCTATCAATTCTGTTTTTTGGGGTTGCCCCATTGCATGCCTTATAATGAAGATTATCATTATTATAGCATAGTTTTTTTGACTTGGCAAACATAGAAACGATGGATTAAACCGCCGGCAGCGGCAAAATAGAAAAGAAAATGCAAAAATTAGTCAAAGAAGGTAAAAAGACTCTCATCCGAAGACATCCGATAAGACAAACAACAGATTTTAAAAGAGGAAAGACAAAAAAGTGAGTGACTTTACCAATGCCGTCTTCATTTTGACACAAGCTTTAAAAATCTAAATCTTCTAAGCAAATCGATTCTATGGAATGAATATCGCGATGAGGGCAAATGGGACGATAGGCAGGCCGAATAATCTTTCCGCCGCCGATAATTTCTTCAATGCGGTGGGCACTCCAACCGGAAATACGGGAGATTGCAAAAATAGGGGTGTAAAGCTCCATGGGGAGATTCAGCATACTGTAAATCAAACCACTGTAAAAGTCCACATTGGCGCTGACGCCTTTATAGATTTTTCTTCTTTCTGTAATTAATTCCGTAGCGACCTCTTCCACATTTTTATAGAGCTGATATTCATCCATGTAGCCCTTTTCTTCACAAAGCCCTTTGACAAAACGTGCCATAACCTGCGCCCGGGGGTCGGAGATAGAATAAACGGCATGACCCATACCGTAGATTAAGCCGGTTTTATCAAAAGCCTCTTTATTTAAAATTTTGGAGAGGTATTCAGCTACTTGGTTTTTATCGGTCCAATCGGAAACATGAGCTTTAATGGCTTCAAACATTTTGGTGACTTTTATATGGGCGCCGCCATGTTTAGGGCCTTTCAGAGAACCCAATGCAGCCGCAATGGTAGAATAAGTATCGGTGCCCGAAGAAGATACCACATGAGTGGTAAAAGTGGAGTTGTTGCCACCGCCATGATCTGCATGCAGAATTAAAGCTGTATCCAAAACCTTTGCCTCCAAAGGTGAATATTCACAGTCTTGTCGTAAAATCCGCAGGATATTTTCAGCAGTGGAAAGCTTGGGGTCGGGCTGATGGATAAATAAACTTTGTCCGTCGTGATAATGGCGGTAAGCCTGATAACCATAGACCGAAAGTAACGGGAACAATGCAATCAGCTGAATACATTGCCGCAAAACGTTAGAAACAGAAATATCTTCGGCCGCCTCGTCATATGAATAGAGAGTAAGCACACTGCGTGCCAAGGTATTCATCATATCACTGCTGGGTGCCTTCATAATAATATCGCGTACAAAGCTGGTAGGTAAAGTGCGGTAAAAAGAAAGAAGGCGGCAAAATTCTTTTAATTCTTCTTTGTTAGGTAAATTGCCGAATAACAATAAATAAGAAACTCGTTCATATCCAAAATTGTCGCTTGGCAGATTTTCAATGATTTCTTCTACATTATAACCACGATAATAAAGCTTACCCTCACAGGGGACGCTTTCACCATCGACTTCTTTAGATGAAATAATCTCAGAAATGTTTGTCAAACCGGTTAAAACGCCTTTGCCGTTTACGTCACGTAAACCGCGCTTGACATCATACTGCAGGTAGAGTTCCGGATCGATTCTATTATGAGTCAGGCAAAGATCAGCCAAACGTCTGACTTCAGGTTTTATTTCCGAATATATGGACATAAATTCCCTCCTGTAGTGAAATTTTAATAGATAAATAATATTATATCAAAAACCAAAGATAAAATAAACCTATTTTTTTGAATATTCTGTCTTTATATCGATAGAAATGGTAATTGAGTCTGTTTATTTTATGAAGGGAAAGGAGAAAAACAGTGTACGCTTATGAAAAAAAGAAAGAATCTGCAGAGGAACTCTGTGCTGAAAAATGCTGCTGTTTTCAGTTCTGTCTTAATTTGTGTGATTTGTGTGATTTTGAAAATTAAGAATCTCTCTTTGCAGGAAGGCGCGGAGATTTTGTTATATACCGCAGGGGTTATGCCAAAAGAAAAATCACAGGGAGAATTAGAGGTACGCAAAACAGAAACCAATGAAAGCAAATGGTGGAACGAGCAATTTAATTTGATTGAAGAGGGCGATATTGTTCCTTACCATGAAATTGAACTGCCCGAAAATTTGGAAAAGCCTGACCCCAATCGGGAATCACTGCCGGTAGAGGAGATTAAAGCACAGGGCGGTGTACAGGTTGACAACTTCTATGTAAAGGATTCTACGGATTCCGGCACAAATTTAGCGGAAGAGCTTTTAAATAATCCTGCCATACAAATTAAAGCTAACGGCGAACCGGAGGTTTTATTGTATCATACCCATACATCAGAAGCTTACATGGATAACTTTACCGGTTTCTACTATAAAGATATGCCCACCCGCACCCAAAATCAAGAAATGAATGTGGTTTCAGTAGGTGAAAAGATAAAGGCAGAACTTGAGAAAGCGGGCATTGGTGTTATTCATGATACAACGGTCAATGATTTGAGTTTTAACGGTTCTTATGCCCGTTCTTGGGAGGTTTTGCAAAAAAACCTAGAGGCATATCCGACCATTCAGGTGACCATTGATATTCACAGAGATTCAATGACCACCAATGAGGGTGTAAAATATAAGCCCACGGTTGAAATTGGAGGACGCAAAGCCGCACAGGTTATGATTTTAGCCGGCTGCGATTATAATGGCGGTTGGGGAGATTTTCCGGACTGGCGGGAAAATCTGCGTTTGGCACTTCGTTTTCAGCAAAAAGCCAGTGGAAAATATGCAGATTTAATGCGCCCAATGATGTTTTCAAATAGCAAATATAATATGAACGCCACCAAAGGTTCTCTGTTGATTGAAGTGGGTACAGAGGTGAATACGATAACAGAGGCAGAGTATTCGGGCACTTTAATAGGCGAAGTACTTACAGAACTTTTATTAGATTATCGTACATAATTATTAAATTTTAAATTCTGAACAAGCAGAAAACACATCTGTATGAAATTTCTTTTTAAGGAAAGAATAAAAATATCTTTCTAAAATAAAGGAATTGCATATGGCAAAGAAGATTAAATCTCCCTCATTAAAATCACAGAAAAATAAAATAAGAATTTTTTACGTGAGTTTTTTTTCTACTATTTGTGTTGTTTTGTTGCTTTGGGGGCTTATAAAAGTAGATTTTCAAGGCAGAAAAATAA
>URPG01000029.1 GCA_900549675.1 uncultured Oscillospiraceae bacterium
AAGTTTATGGGTACAGAACCTCTATTGGTTCTCACAAAAGCAAGTGTTGAATCATGGTTTTCTATTCCGCAAGAAAGAAGCGAAGGAAGAATTGCTGCCGTTAACGATTTCTGTTTGGGAGGATGGAACAAAAGCACTTTTGTCGTACCAAGAATGGATTGAAAACGAATGTGCTCAAAATCGTGCCGTACTGGTTTTAAATGTCACAGGGATGGGTGCTGTTGCCCCTCATCCTGTTAATTTAAGGTCCATATACAGCCAGTATGGCACGCTGTATAAGTTATCTGATGATTTAAATTGGATGGACGACAGTCTGTCAGCACTGCGCAGTTTTGATGTTTTAAGGTGTATAGAAACCGCAAAACAGTTTGAAGGAATCAATTCCGAAGAAAAAATACGTTTATACACCGAAGGTTTGCAAGGGATTTATGCATTTCATGCTTTTGAAATCATAAAACAAAATGAAAATATCGAATTAAATTGGGTGAATCGTCCAAAAAATTTCTCAGACTTTTGCCAAGCAAAATTCTATGATGTCGATAGAGTTTGGGAATGGATACTCCCCGGAATGTTAAATTTTTTGAATTAAAGGAGTTTCTCTATGAAACATTATGCTATTGTGGGAACGGGATATCGCTCCTTATTTATGTTCGCCAAACGCTTAATGAAAGAAGAATACAAAGAGCACGTTGCCATTGTAGGGATTTATGATATCAATCCGGCAAGAGCAAAGGCCTATTCTGAAGAATGCGGCGGTCTGCCGATTTTTGATGATTTTGATACGATGATTCAAAAATCAAAACCGGACGTTGTGATTGTAACTACTGTTGATGCTTATCATCATGAATATATCATTCGTGCTTTAGAAGCAGGCTGCGATGTTATCTCTGAAAAACCGATGACCACTGACGCTGTAAAAGCACAGCAAATTCGCGATGCCGAGAAAAAATCCGGTAAAAAAGTAAAAGTGACTTTTAATATGCGCTATATGCCTTACAGCAGTAAAATAAAATCACTTTTACAGCAAAATGTAGTTGGCAAGGTGTTACAGGTAGACCTGCATTGGCGGTTGGATAAACGCCACGGTGCCGATTATTTCAGACGTTGGCATAGAAAAATGGATAAAAGCGGAAGCTTGCTGATTCATAAATCCACCCATCATTTTGATTTAATCAACTGGTGGCTGGAGGATAAACCGCAGACAGTATCCGCTTTTGGTGACAGAGTTTTTTATGGCCCGACCAGAGAAGAAGTCGGCGAGAGATGCTTAACCTGCCCGCATAAAAAAAGCTGTGAATTTTACTGGGATATTGAGGCAGATGAGCTGTATAAAAAGATTTATCTCAACTGTGAACAAGAGGACGGTTATATCCGTGACGGTTGTGTGTTTGACAAAGAAATTGATATTTATGATACAATGGCCTTAAATGTAAAATATCAAAACGGCGTCATGCTGAACTATTCTTTAATTGCCTATAGTCCTTATGAGTCATGGAGTGTATCTATCACAGGTACCGAAGGTCGTTTGGAGGCAGGCGAATATTATTCAGGTATTAAATCCAAAGAAGCCGTAGATTACATAAAAATCTATAAAGGGCCTTCAGAAGAATTGACTTATACAATGGAAAAAACAGCCGGTTCTCATGGCGGCGGTGATGATGTGCTGATTCACAACATGGTCTTTGGCTTAACAGGGGAAGATAAACTGAGAAGAAATGCAACCTCGTTAGACGGTGCATATTCGATGCTGATTGGTGCGGCGGCTAACATCTCAATCTCAGAAAAGAGAATTGTAGATGTTTCAACATTAATAAAAGAATAAAAATTGAGGAAAGCTGGTGTATGAAAATGAAAAGTAATTGGAAAAGAATTGTTTCTTTTGTCATGGTGATGACAATGATTTTTGCTCTGACCGCTTGTGCAAAAGACAACAAAACAGAAAGCAAAAAAGAAGGCTCTGAAAATGCGGTATCCGAAAATGCTGCCGATAAAAAAATGTCGCTTAACTTGGGCTTGCCCGGCGGCTACGATGTTACAAGTGAAGAAATTGTAACTTCTTTCAAAGAAAAATATCCGAACATTGAACTTACAATTGACGATTCTCCCTGGGGAGATTTCAGTAAAAAAATTGCCACGCAAATTGCAGGAGGAACAGCGCCGGATGTTTGGTTCCAAGAAAATGCAACAGTGCTTGGCTATGGAGAAAGAGGAGCCGCTCTGGATTTAACTCCCTACATTAACGAGAAACTTAATAAAGATGATTATGTTGATACTCTTTTTTCAGCACAGGTATACGATAAGGTCTGGGGTGTACCGCATGGTGTAAACCCGATTGCACTTGCCTATAACAAAAAGGTGTTTGATGATGCCGGTGTGGCCTATCCGACAGATGATTGGACCTATGAGGATATGATTCAGGCAGCTGAAAAGCTTACCAATGGGGATATTTATGGATTCCTCACAGGCGGCAGTATCACAGTTGGCTGGTATCCATGGATTCGTTCGGCAGGCGGTATGGCACTGGACGAAACAAAAGAAAATGCAGTTTTTGATGATGAAAAGTCAATCAAAGGTATCACTGCCTGGGCAGATACGGTTAAAAATAAAATCAGCCCTTCTGTAACTGAGCAGAATGATATGGGTAAAGCTTCCACTATTTTCGGTAACAATAAAGCCGCTATGCTTTTTGTGCAGTACAGCGAAATCGCAACCAGTTATAACGTAAACTTCCCGGACTTAGATTTTGATACCGTGATGATTCCTAAAACATTTGACGGAACAGACCGGTTCGTACCGGCGGTTGCCAACACATGGATGATTAATGCCCGTGCCAATGATGATGCCAAAGAGGCCGGCTGGCTCTGGATTGAACATTATTTGTCCGAAGAAATGCAGGAGATTATCGCCAAGAGCGGTGCTACCTTGCCTGTCCATAAAGAAGCTTTGGCTTTGGTGGATTCTTTAGAAGGCAATCCGGTTAACAAAAAAGCCTTTACACAGGGTGTGGCAGAGGCAGGTACAACCTTAGACGAAAATGCAAAATGGAGTGAATGGAGAATTGCCGCTCAGCCAATTTTTGAAGAAATTCTAAACGGCAGCAAGGATCCCGAAACCGGACTGAAAGAAATAAAACAAAAAGTACAGACCATTTTAGACGAAGAATAATTTTGATGTGATATCATTTTAAAAGCTCTTTGAATCGGTGGGGAAAGACACCTTTGATGATGTGAACTAAATTGATTCATCATTGCGGTGTCTTTCTTTCATATCTGTTCAAGGACAAGGGAAATTTAGGTAAAAGTTGTATTTTTGGGAAAGATAACATTGAAAAACACGTGGCAAAGATAGATTTGGTTTTTAAATCTCGCGTGGTTTTTACAAATAATATTAGGAAAGGCAGGATTCTGAAGAGAGATAGAAAATGGGGGGTACTTTTTGTTACACCTTTTTTGATTGGCAGTATAATTTTCTTTATATTCCCTGTCATTTTTTCAGCTTATATATCCTTTACAAAATGGGATTTAATTAACGTACCGCAATGGATAGGACTAAAAAACTGGATCAATGCCTTTAAGAATCCTGTTCTTTGGTCATCCTTTAGAAATGTGTTTTATTTTGCGGCTATATTTGTGCCGCTGCAAACCATTATTGCTCTTTTAATTGCTTATCTTTTAAATCAAAAAGTAAAAGGAAAAGGCTTTTTTAGAGTCATTTATTTCCTACCCGTGGTTACGCCTTGGGTGGCAGGTGCAACGGTTTGGAAATATATTTTCCAATATAACGGCGGCTTGCTCAATTACTTTCTCAGTTTTTTTGGTGTTGAACCAACCAAATGGCTGGAAAGTGAATTTTGGTGGGTTGCCATTGGCAGTGTGGCGATTATGAATGTTTGGAAGGGAATGGGTCAATCTATGGTTATGTTCCTTTCTGCCATGCAAAACACACCCACAGAAATTATTGAGGCGGCAGAAATTGACGGTGCCACCAAACGGCAAACCTTTATGAAAGTGATTATTCCTAATATATCACCTATGATATTATTGGTACTGATTTCTTCAACCATTGCCGCTTTTAATGCTTTTGATGTGTTTTTGACCAGTTTTGATATTTTCTCTATTCCTGACCGTAATTTGGTTACCAATATCTTGATTTACCGAGATGCCTTTATGAACTGGAAGATGGGTTCTGCCTCTTCTTATGCATGGATTTTGTTTATTGTTATTTTAGTCATTACTTTAATTCAGAAATTTGGTGAAAAGAGGTGGGTGCACTATGAAAACTAATGTGAATCGTTTTTCATCGCTAAGCAAAGTAATAACGTATGTTCTGTTGATTTTAGGTGCCGGAATCATGTTTGTTCCGTTTTTTTGGACATTGTCAACGGCATTGAAAACCCAAGAAACGCTTTATCTGATTCCTCCTCAGATTTTCCCCAATCCTATTACTTTCGGCAATTTTGAATTTGTATGGAAGAACATGGATTTCTTTCGTTATACAATGAACAGTTTCTTGGTAGTTGCATTGGATGTACTGGGCCAAGTGTTGTCAGGCTGTATTGTTGCCTATGGATTTTCTATGTTCAACTTTAAGGGGAAAAATATTCTTTTTATGATTATGCTTGGCACCATGATGATGCCTTCGCAAGTCACAATGATTCCTACTTATTTTATTTGGGCAAAACTCAACTTGGTCAACACCTATGCTCCTTTAATAGTGAGCAGTTATTTTGGCAAAGCTTTCGGCATTTATCTCATGACTCAAAACTTTAAATCTTTGCCGTATTCTTTTTATGAGTCAGCAAGAATTGACGGGGCAAATCCGTTCTCGATTTTATTTAGGATTTATATGCCAATTTCCATTCCTTCTGTGGTTACTATGGCTATATTTGCTTTTATCGGTGCGTGGAATAATACCCTTGGCCCGCTGCTTTATTTAAATGACAAAAGTATGTGGACCTTGCCGCTTGGATTGCTCAAGCTAAGTGATATGCCGCAGGCAACGTCTAATGCCGCTATCAAAATGGCAGGGGCGGCCATTACCATGATTCCAACCATTGTCATATACTTCTTTGCTCAAAAACAGTTTGTGGAAGGTGTGGCAAGCTCCGGTGTAAAAGGTTAAAAAGGAAAAGTAAAACAAGTGAAACTTTGCCGATGTTTTGTTGCAGCGGCAAGGTTTCCTTATAAAAATAGGAGATAAAAATGATACTTCTCAAAAATGCAGATATAATATTGGAAAACGAGATTCAACAGAATTGTGATTTGTTGCTGAAAAATAATAAAATTGTAAAAATAGGAAAGTCAATTGAAATCGAAAACGGAATTCAGGTCATCGATTGCACGGGGAAATATATTGCCCCCGGATTTATTGATATCCATGTGCATGGCGGCGGCGGATATGATTTTATGGATCCCCATGAGAAAGCCATTCATCATATTCTAAATACACATATTCGCTATGGTACAACAGCCATCTACCCTACGACCTTGGCCAGTGATACAGAAGCAACCATTGAGGCTATTGAACGAATTGCCGAGTATCAGAAAACGCAGCCGAAAAATGAATGTCAGATTTTAGGGATACATTTGGAAGGTCCTTATTTTAATCCAATTCATAAGGGAGCACAGCCCGAGGAATTTATTAAAATTCCTACAGCAGAAGAATATAAAAGATTGCTTGAAAATCCTATTGTCAAACGCATTTCTTTTGCTCCGGAGATAGAAAATGCAATAGAACTCGCAAAATATATAGAAGAAAAAAAGATACACGGCTCGGTGGCTCATACCAATGGTTCTTACGATGATGTTATCGCGGTTATGGAGCATGGGGTGGATTTGGTGACGCACCTTTATTCAGCGATGCCGGTGGTGTATCGTGAAAAAGGCTATCGTAAAATCGGTATTGCCGAAACAGGACTTCTATTGGATGATTTAGCGGTTGAAGTCATAGCAGACGGCAAGCATTTACCCAAAGAATTATTACGCTTTATTTATAAGAATAAAGGCAATGATAAACTCATTGTAGTGACAGATGCTATGCGTGCTGCCGGTCAAAATGTAACACATTCTGTACTGGGCAGTGAAAAGTATGGGCTCAAGGTAGAAATTCGTGACGGCGTAGCATTTGCGCCAGACGGAGAAAATTTTGCAGGCAGTATCGCAACCATGGATTTATTAGTAAGGAATATGGTTAATTTAGCAGGTGTTTCTGTTGTCAACGCCGTTAAAATGGCAAGCCTTAATCCAGCTAAAAGTATGGGTGTCGATAAACAAAAAGGCAGTATCAAAGTGGGAAAAGATGCCGATATCGTGCTCCTATCCAAAGACCTGTTGGTAGAAGAAGTTTGGGTACAGGGTGCAAGAGCTTTCCGGCAATAAGATCATCTTTATAAATGAAAAAACCTTCCTGATATCAGGAAGGTTTTTTTGCAGAATCATCATTCGTGTCTAAGTGCATCAATAGGATTAAGATTAGCAGCCTTAATTGAGGGCAGCAGACCGAATACGATACCAATCACCATAGAGAAGACAACAGCCAAGATAATAGACGGCAGGCTGATAGATGGCGGAATTTGTGTGACAGAAGACATAATGGTAGAGAGTAAAATTCCTGCTCCTACCCCCAAGGCACCGCCCAAACTGGTCAGTACCGCCGCTTCGGTTAAAAACTGCCATAAAATTCTGTGTTTTCTCGCACCGATTGCTTTTTTCAATCCGATTTCTCGGGTTCTTTCAGTAACGGAAACCAACATGATGTTCATAACGCCGATGCCGCCGACTAAGAGCGAAATGCTGGCAATCCAGATTAATTGCTGATTGGCAGAACTGTTTAAATCCTGCAATTCTTTTGCTCTTTTCAGCATATCACCGGCCTTGTAAGAAACGGTGTTATCCATTTCGGGAGTCATCTCTTCTGCGGGGATATCACCCATACTTTGTTGTCCGTTGGTATTGTAACGGTTCAATATTTCAGCCGCCTGTTTACTGACCGCCGCCATGGCTTCCGTATGGTTGGCTTTAACAGCTAAGGATTGCGGTTCATCAAACGCATAAAGATCCGGCCAGTTGCTGCTGGGAAAGAAAACCTTGCCGGCACCCTCATTCATTCCCATATAGGTATAGTAATCTTCTTCGCTGTTAATAACAGGTGTGAATTTTCTGTTCTCTTCCACCACACCGATAACCGTGAAGGCCATGGACTTAAACTCTATGGTTTGACCAATAGGATTTTCGCCGGCAAATAGTGATTTTTCAATTGATTCGTCAATAATCACAACAGGGCGGAACTTCTCAAAATCGCTGTTGATAAAGTTTCTTCCCTTTTTAAGAATAAAATTGTTTACATCAAAATAATTGTTCTCAATGCCAAAGATTTGCACACTGTCAAGGTTGTAATTTTTATAATACAAACCTTCATTATATTCGTTGCGATAATAATAGATACTGGCAGATTCTACGTCGGGCAAATCCAAAACCTCTTGTTTGGTTTCCTCGGTAATCAAAGGTACACCGTCAGGAATTCCCATATAATTCGTTTCATATAAAGAATCATGTTGGTAAAGCTGTAAACGAATTACGTTATTGCCGGCTCCGATTAAATTCTGTTTAATTTGCTCGTTGGTTCCTTTAATGGTGGAAACAATGGTAATAATCGAGGCAATACCGATGATAATGCCCAACATAGTCAAAAAAGAACGCATTTTGTGGTACCAAATTCCCTGAAAGGATAAACGAATATTCTCAATCATAAAGCAAGCACCGCCTTTTCTGAAAGTTGTAATTGTGAAACAGAAACTCCGGCGGCCTTGGCGAGAGTATCTTCGGTTGTTAAAGTATTAGTTCCCCCTATGATTCCTTTTTCATTTTCATGGGGAACTTCATCTTCTAAAGTTTCCCCCTCCGGCGGAGAAGAGGTATCAGAAGAGTTATCACCAGAAGCTTCATCTTCCTGATAATTTTCATCGGTGCCTTGCGGACGGGTACGCATACCTTCTCGGAGGTCTTTGCCGTAAGGGAAGGCAATGCTGTCCTGCATGGTTAAGCCTGATTTTATTTCAATCATATAACCGCTGGATATGATTTTTCCGGTTTGTATGTATTGTTTGGTGAGACGACCCTTTTCCCCTTTTTTCATGACATAACTGCCGCCGTCGTCATCTCTGACATACATTTTTTCAATATAAAAGGTTTCGGAAGTTTCATCAGAAGAGCGAGGGCGAATATCAATATCAAAATGCATACCGTTGTAAATGCCGTCTGTATTGCTGAATACAGCGGTGAATTGATAGCTCGAGGTATTGGGATTAACGCCGCCGTAATAACCATTGGAGGATACGGGATAATTGCTGATAGAAACGATTTGTGCCTCATAACTGCCGGTTTCCCAAGAGTTAACGGTGATGGTATCTCCTACTTTCAAAGCATACAGAAGCGATTCGTTCAGTGTGCCGTGCAGGTAGAAGGTGTTTTCCCCTGAAACCACTAAAAACGGCTGAGAATTTGCCTGCGCATCTTCAATACTGATAAGAGAACGCACAACGCCGTCAATTGTGGAAGTTACTGTAGTATTGTTAACTTGCAGTTCAGCTTTATCATAATCAATTTTCATCTGTTTGCGGGAGAGCCGAAGTGTTTTAATTTCTGCTTCTTTTTCAGCAATGGCTTGCTTTAATTCTTCCGCCGTGTATTGAATTTCATCATTAGAGGTATCAGATAAATCGTCCAATCCTACGGAATCACTGTTCAAAATATCACTGTATAAATCATCTTGGACGTCATCACTCGATTGATTATATTGTGGGGAGAAAATGTTTGGCAAAGTAGAGGATAGACCGTCGATTTCAAAGGAGTGAATCAAATCACCATGATTTGAGTTTTTCTCCCTCACCTCCAACACAGCTACAAAAGGATTGCTTGCAGGGGGAGGTGTAGTCTCTGGAGGTGGTGTAGGTGTAGTTTCTGAAGGAGGTGTAGTTTCTGGAGGTGGTGTAATTTCTGGAGGTGGTGTGGGAGATGGTGTAGTTTGCGGAGTGGGCGTGGGCGTAGAGGTAGGGGGTGTTGTAGGTTGTAAAAATTCAGATTCCAATGAATCCCCCGTAGTGTTCATTGGAGCAAAGACTAAATTGTGGCTTTTCGCAGCAGAAGTCCCTGAAAAAGAAACCGGTTGTGTCACAGTAGAGGTGGGTAAACCAAATACCTTCAGTAAGAATCCCTTTGTAATCACTGCATTTTCGGTGCAAAGATAACGGTAGGGGTCCTCCTTGGTACCGCTGCCGGCATAGGGAATAGAATTTTCGTTGAGTTCCTCATAGAGGATAACATTTTCGTCGGCCGGCGGAATAGGAGTGGGAGTAGGGGGAGCAGTGGGGGGAGGGATAACAGGAGGAACATAAGGTGAAGTGTTTTTCAATTTGATAAGATCTTTTTCCGCCAGACGAATATCTTCATCGGCAGATTGCAGCTCAAGCTTTTTCTTTTCAAGAGCCAGTTCTAAGAGCGTTTTATCATATTGCAGAAGAGGATCTCCGATTTTAACGGTGTCGCCCTCTTTGACAAAAATTTCACTGATAATTTTATCAGCTTCGGGATAAATTTCTTGAATGTAATCACTGGTTGCCATACCGGAAGAGGAGACGTTGTTTGCCCAATAATCTTCGGTGGCAATTTGTGCAACGGGAATAACCTCTACACTCTTTTTATCTTGCTGTTTACGGATAATGAAATAGACAATGCCGGCTATAACAGCGATGGCTGCTATAACAATACCGATAATCATAAGCTTTTTACGAGATTTCGTTGCTGTCATTCTATAACGCCCCCGCTTTCTTTTTCAGCAGAAACAGCATAATTTTCTGTTGGTTTGTTCTGATGTTCATCTAAGTAGGAGGAAGAATAGACAACGTCTGAATCCTCGTGTTCTCCGGGAAGAATTGATGGCTCAACTTGGTTAGCCGGCATAGATACAAATTGACCGTCACGAATATGGTAGGTCTTTTGGGCATGGTCCGCAATTTCCTGTTCATGGGTAATCATCACAATGGTTACCCCTTCGTTGTTTAACTGCTGGAAGATTTCCATAACCTGTTTGCCGGAGGCGGTATCAAGTGCACCTGTAGGTTCATCCGCCAATAAAATCTTGGGATTATTGACAATGGCTCTGGCAATTGCCACACGCTGACATTGTCCGCCGGAAAGCTGTGTCGGTTTAAAATTGGTGCGCTCCGCAAGGCCTACACGTTCTAACGCTTTTTTGGCAATTTCCAAACGTTCTTTTTTGTTTACACCCGCGTATAAAAGCGGCAGAGCAACATTTTCAACAGCAGATTGACGTGAAAGCAAATGAAAGCTCTGAAAGACAAAACCGATGCTGTGCAGACGTAAATCAGAAAGAGCGGCGTCATTATTAGCCAACACATCTTGGCCGCCAAGATAATATTCTCCGCTTGTCGGTAAATCCAAACAGCCGATAATATTCATAAGAGTGGTTTTTCCGGAGCCCGAAGGACCCATGATAGCCACATATTCTCCCTGCTCAACGGTAAGAGAAATGTTTTTCAGTACCGGAACATCCATTTTTCCTTGTATGTAGGTTTTATGAATATTCTTAAGCTCCAATATGGTCATCAGGACACCTCCTCCAAAGCAGAAGCAAGTATCGGTTCTCCTTCTGTTTCAGGGATTGCATTTTCAGTGTTATCCTGCGGGATATTTTCTTCAGGCAGAATATCCATGTTTTCCCCGTTATTTTCCGGAATAAATTCAGGTTCTCCTTCTTCGAAGTTCATCATGTTGTCATCTACGGCTAAGGAGGGGTCAGTGGTAGTAGGCATACCGTTTCTGAGTTTTTCTTCAGGAATGGCCAAATAATCGTCTTTGGTAAGACCCTCTGTAATTTCATAAAGGTCGCTGTTATCATCGTAAGCACCTACGGTGACACTTCGTTTTTCTAATTTTTGATGTTTGTTCTGCACCCATACAAAATTATCGGCACCTTCTGGGGCAAGATAGTAGGAAGGAAGCCAAATTCCTGGCTTTGCCGCTGCATCGTCGCCTGTGGAAGGTTCGATATAAACGTGCTGGCCGATAATGAGTTTGTTTTGTGTGTCGGAGGTCATATCGTCTGCACTTTTGGCAATCACATTTTTGTCATCCAAGGTTACGTAAAAATTATAACGGGAACTGGTTTGCGGGGTAGCACCGGAATCGCCGCCGCCCATATATACCACGCCGCCGTTTTTGTTGTCTGAAGCCGGATTTTCAAAATCAATGCTCTCAATTGTACCGGTCCAAGTATGCTCCGGGTTAATACGGGAATGTACGATGACAGGCATACCCTCGCTTACCTGGTAGCGCTGCTGCTCTGTAATGGTACCTTTAATGCGGTAGTCGCCTGTGGAGAGAATAGAGATAAAAGCAGGTGTACCTTCATCCATATTCATCATGGATTGGTTGTTGCTTTGGTTAACAGATTGAACCAAACCGTCTTCAGGTGCTTTTACAACATTGTTCTCAATAGCGGCTGTTAATTTATCAATTTCTTTCTTTTTAGTAGAGGATTCATACTGCTGTTCCTTGATATTCAATTGCAGAGTCTGGATTTTTATCGTATACGATAATTTGTTATCTGAAGAAGCCGAATTTCTTTCTTTTTCTAAGTCGGAGATTTGGCGCTGATATTCTTCAATGGTGTTGTTGGCATTTTCTACCGCTAATTTCGTCTGTTCAAGAGTGAGATTCATTTCTTCAACATCATAAGAAAAAAGCGGGTCGCCGGCTTTCACTCTTTGGCCCTCTGTGACAAAAATTTCATCAATAACTTTCGTATCGTCTTTATTGACCTTAATGGCCTTCTGAGGTTCTACAACCCCGGCATAGCGGCTGCTGATGCCCAAATCGGTGCCGGTAATTGAGGCAAGTGATGTGACCAATACAGGCTTGGCATTTTTATTTTGAAAATAATCTTTTAAGAAAAAGAACCAAACAACAATAAAGGCAATAGCTAAAACAACTACACTGCCTGCAATCAGTAAGATAATTTTCTTGCTTTTGTTTCCGCCGGCAGTTCCTCCGGCTGGTTGTTCCGCTGCGTGGTGGTATCGCTTTTTGTCCATATGTAAAACCCTTTCTAATAAATAAGTTTTAACAGAAATTAATAATATTCTTACAAACAATTATACTATACAACAGTGGAATTAAGCAACTATTAATAATTTTGGAAAGACACTTTTAAGAAATAATATGTTTTTTTATCTTTCCTCAAGTGATTTTCTGAACACAGCTTGCAATATGAGGTAAATCACCTTATAATTTGTTTTATCACAAAGGAAAACAAATTATAAAATGATTAGTTTTTGAAAATAGGAAGGGTATTACATGCCAAAAAAATTTTATGCCGTAAGAAAAGGGAAAAAAACAGGAATTTTTT
>URPG01000030.1 GCA_900549675.1 uncultured Oscillospiraceae bacterium
AAACATCTGCGGGGTTACTCCTTCCCAGTACAGAGGTAAATCCTAAAATGATTATAGCGCAGATACCCCGAAATAAAAAACAAGGGCGGAGGATTTTCTGTCCTTGTTTTTTTGTTTCAGAATTGAGAAAAATAATGCATAAAATTCAACAAAAAAGTTCATTGTTTTAGGGCGTTATTATACTTATAATTTTAAACAAGAGATTAAAGGAGGTAATACACTTGGCAAACACTTTGTCTGCGCCTGTGCGGAAAAGAGATCGTTATGGAAATAAAACTTTAAAACAAAGGATATGGGACCATAAAATACTATATTTGTTTATACTGCCTTTGATTGTTTGGCTGTTGATTTTCCAATATCAACCTATGTATGGTGCCACACTGGCTTTTAAAGACTATAAATACAATTTGGGGATTATGGGCAGTCCTTGGGTAGGCTTTAAACATTTTGAAAAGTTTATGAGTTCACCTGATTTCTGGATTGTGATTAAAAACACGCTGATTATCAGCGGTATGAAACTATTAATTGCGTTTCCTGCGCCGATATTGCTTTCGCTGCTTTTAAATGAGGTTCGATCCACAAAATTTAAAAGAACGGTACAAACGATGAGTTATTTACCCAACTTTGTTTCATGGGTAGTGGTTGTGCAGATTTTAACGGTGGTTTTTTCTCCTTATGGAGGGATTTATAACAATATACGGAACATGATGGGGTTGGAAAGTCAATTTGTGATGGGGGCTAAAAGTGCTTTTTATCCCATTGTAATTTTATCTGATATTTGGAAAAATGCCGGTTGGAACTCGATTATTTATCTTTCGGCGCTTACCAGCATCGGTGTTGAGTTATACGAGGCAGCTGAAATTGACGGTGCAGGCAGGCTGAGGTGTACTTGGCATATTACACTCCCAGGCATTAAAGAAACCATAGGCATTATGTTTATCATGGCGGTTGGCAATATCTTAAATGCCGGTTTTGATCAGATTTTGCTGTTAAAGCAGCCGGCAAATGTCCAGATTTCTGAGATTTTGGATACCTATATTTTAAACACCGGTTTAAACTATGGCCGATTTGAATATGCCACGGCAATAGGGCTTTTTAAATCCGTTTTTGCCATTGTTATGATGTTTATCGCCAATCATGTCTGTAAAAAAACAATGGAAGTCAGTCTGTGGTAGAGGAGAGAAATTTATGAGAAAAAGAACACAGGGACAAAAGGTTTTTGCTGTTTTTAATTATATTCTTTTGGGGTTATTTGGTTTTATCACTTTCTATCCGTTTTGGTATGTATTGATTGCCTCTTTTAACACAGGGCGTGATTTTGTAAAGGGTGGTGTGTATATTCTTCCCAGAGAGTTTACTTTACAGAATTATCAGATGGCGTTTAAAGACGACCGTATTTTTGCCTCTCTCGGTATTTCTGTGGGAAGAACTCTTTTGGGGACGGTTATCAGCCTGTTGGCTGTGGCACTGCTGGCGTATGCTCTTTCCATTAAAAGTTTGCCGGGGCGTACGGGAATTACTTTCTTCTTCTTCTTTACAACACTATTCAGCGGCGGGATGATTCCGTATTTCATGCAGCTGAGAAGTTTAGGGCTGACAAACAGCTTCTTTCTCTATATTTGGCCGGGGGTTTACAGCTTTTTTAACCTGATATTAATGAGGAGCAATTTCAACAGTATCCCTGAAGAATTGCGCGAGTCGGCACAGTTGGACGGAGCAGGAGATGTTCGTGTTCTGTTCCAAATTTACTTACCGCTTTCCAAACCGATTTTAGCAACATTGGCATTGCTTATCGGAGTTGGTCATTGGAATGATTGGTTTACAGGTGCCTATTATCAAAGCGTACAAGCGCTAAAGCCAGCTTCAACCGTATTGCAGCAGCTTTTGGCAGAGGCAACGGCAAACCAGACGATTAAGGTCGGGCAAGAAACAGCGGCGGGATCTTTGACAACGTATACCTCACAGTCTTTGCAAATGGCATTTGTGATGATTTTAACCATGCCGATTGTTGTGGTATATCCGTTCCTGCAAAAATATTATGTCAAAGGAATGATGGTTGGTTCTGTTAAAGGCTAACCTTAATCATATCAAACTTATTATTAGGAGGAGAATATGTTAAAGCGATTATTATCCATTGCTCTTTCAGTGATGCTTGTTCTGGGTGTTTTATCCGGCTGTACCAATGATCAAGCAAATGTATCGAGTGAAAAACCGAAGGAAAATCAGTCCGGTACAAACAGCGCGGGAAGTGCCGAACCCGCACAAACCAAGTTTGATGACGTACGTTTGAAAATGCTGATTTGCTGGAATGGTGGTTTCCCCACAGCCAGTGACCAGTACAACAACCCTGTGGCAGCCAAAATCCGTGAAAAAACCGGTGTTACCGTAGAGTTTGAAGAAATCATGATGAGCGAAACCGAAAAACTCAACCTGATGTTTGCCACAGGGGATATGCCCGACATCATTAATGCTCCTTATTGGGGCGGAACAGCCGGTGAAACAGCTGTCATTAAAAAGGCCGGTGCAGAAGGCCGTTTAATTGATATCAAAGATAAGCTTCCCAATTACAAAAATTTGCAAAGTGCTTATGAGATAGGCACCATCGGTACAAAATATTTTGAAAACGATATCAATTATTCAGAATTTAACGGAGCTACTTATATTCTTCCGCAGGAAGTGGGCGCCGGTGTCGAAAACGAAAACAACTGGGCCTATGGTATTTTTGTACGCGGCGATGTGCCTAAGGCATTAAACATTGATCCTACTACAATAAAAACCACTGAGCAGCTTTATGATTTTATGGTAAAAGCCAAAAATCACGGTTTTAAAGACGCCAACGGGAATGATACCATCATTGCAACCACCTATCATGAGGGTTGGGATGTCAGCGGCTATTATCAGAATTTTAAACCCAAGACACTGACGGGCGATAATGGATATTTCTTAGGAGAAGATGGCAAAATCGGTTACATGCCGCTGACAGAGAACTTTATTGACCGCAATCTCTTTATCTGGAGATTGGTACATGAGGGTATCTTAGATAAAGAATGCTTTAAACACTCTGACGCACAGGCAGATGAAAAAGTGGGTAACGGTACAGCACTGTTTGCCTCTGCACAATATGGTGTGGTAATTCGTTCTACGCAGCTTACCGGCCTTTATGATTCCAACCCTGAAATGCGCTATACTTGGGTAGGACCGTTAGATTTTGAAGATGGTTCTCCTTCTGTTCAAATTCGTTCGGAAGGCCGTAATGGTTCACCGGCTATTATTTTCCCAACGACTTGTTCCAATATTGACGCTGCTCTTACTTACTTGGATTATGTGAACAGTGAAGAAGGCGCAAGACTGGCCCAATACGGCATCGAGGGTGAAACCTATGAAATGAATGCCGATAATCAGCCAAGGATGAATGCCGAGTGGACAGAAAAATATCAAAATGACAACGAAGGCACAAAAGAACAGCTAAGAGAACTTGGCGTTGGTTATATGTTAGGCCGTGTTCTTTGCGCCGATAAAAGAATGACTTGGTGGGGCGAAAAAGACGCCTTTCAGGCTGACGCTGAAAATGAATATGTCAAAGAGTATAAAAAAGTAAAACCCGTTGAGCAGATTGACGGATATTCCATTGACGGTATCATTCCAAACTTTGAGCGCTATGCGGAGGTAAGTGAAATTGCTTGGGAGGGTACAACCGAAAAGGATTACAGAGAAAGAGCTTATTTTGCTGAAACAGAAGAAGAGGCTCGCCAAATTTTTATGGATTATCAAGAATATATTAAAACGGGCAACAATGGCGCACTGCCGGCTTTGTTAGATTGGATGACAGAACAGTTAAAAACAAGAGATGACTTTGCTTTCTAATTGACTTTTTCCAATCAATTGTTAAGGACAGACGTATGCAAATATGTCTGTCCTTTCTGATATAATGAACTTGAGAAACAGGAATAAGAAAACTGAAAATAATGCATAATTTTCATTGAAATAGTTGATAGAAAAAACGGTTAAACTTCGATAGTATAAGCTTGTATAAAAACGGCAGAAGAGCAGTTTTGAAGGGGAGGATTGTATGGCTTATATCAGAGATAAAAAAGAAGAATTGACAGGATATCAGGAGGCTGTGCCTTTTCGGAAATGCATTGACTTGCAGTGTGACTTTGTCATGGTATATGGAATTGACGATACGATGCCGGAGCGCGTTAGGCAGTATAAAGAGGCAGGCTATGTTGTGCATTTAATGACGGGCATTTCTTGGGGAGAATATCAAGATTATCTGGATGGAAAATGGGATGGCAAAACACATTGGGATGAGGCACAGACAGACCGCAATGGAAAGCAAATTATCCATAATCCGACGGTTCCGTATATGGTGCCGACCATCTCCTTCAGCAATTATTTGACTGAAAAATTAAAAAAGGCCATAGATGTCGGTGTGGAGGCTCTTCATCTGGAAGAACCTGAATTTTGGGATTACGGTGGATATTCTGAGGCTTTTAAACGTGAATACGAAATTTATTATCAACAGCCTTGGGCACCTCCGCATAAAGATTTGGATACAAGATATAAATGCTCTAAGCTGATGGCTTATTTGTATGCCAGAGCCATCAGCCGTATCAGTGCGGAGCTAAAAGAATATACGATGGTAAAAAACGGAAAAAATATTCCGTTTTATGTGCCGACACACAGCCTGCTGAATTATACACAGTGGAAAATCATGAGTCCTGAGGCGGCGTTAATTGATATTCCTACAGTAGACGGATGTATCGCGCAGGTTTGGACGGGTACCAGCCGCACCGCGAATGTGTATGAAGGCCGCTATCGTGAACGCACCTTTGAAACCGCTTATTTGGAATACGGGATTATGCAGGAATTGGTCAGAGGAACGGGACGTAAAATATGGTTTCTGCATGATCCGATTGAAGACCGCCCTCTCTATGAGTGGGAAGATTATGAGAAAAATTATATTCAAACGGTGGTGGCCTCTTTTTTACACCCCGAGGTTCACCGATATGAAATTTGCCCGTGGCCTCATCGTGTGTTTGACGGGGTATATCCGAGAATTCAAGAAAAGATTGCCGAGAAAGATGAAAGCAGTGTGCCTGCATCCAATGCCAGAGCAATACCTCCGCATTACGCCACAATGCTTGCCGGCATGATACAGCTTTGCGGAGATATGGAGCAAAAAGAATATGAATTTGAAAATGAACAGGGCGGTATCGGACTTTTTATGTCAGACAGCGGACTTTTTCAAAGAAGCTTTCCGGATGGAATTGCCGAGAAAGATTTTGCTAAAAAATTGAGCAACAGCGCTGTGTTGGATGCAGGAGGAGTTTATGAAGAAAACCAGCAGCGTATAAATGAAATGATGAAACAGCTTATGGCAGATGATAAAAAGCTGTATGATTATGTGCAAAGCGGAGCTTTCCCGCAATTTTTTGGATTGGCATTGCCCTTGTTGAAATACGGCTTGCCGGTTCAACCGGTACAACTGGATAATATCAGCCGTTTTGCCAGTTATTTGAACGGATTTTCTACTTTGATTCTCAGTTATGAATACATAAAGCCTGCTTCTCCCGATATCAATGCCTCTTTGGCGTCATGGGTGAGAAACGGCGGTAACTTGATTTATGTGGGAGATGACAGCGACCCGTTCCATCAAATTGAAAGCTTTTGGAAAAAGGCAGGGTATGATTCTCCTTCTCAGCATTTATTTGAGCTTTGCGGACTTTCCTTTCATGTGGGAGAGGGAATTTATCCGGTAGGCAGAGGCTCTGTTTCGGTGATGAGAGTTATGCCTGCAAAAATCAGCGCTGACAGAAAATTAGCGGGTCAATACCGCTCCTTTATTCATCAGGTTTTACAGGAAAAAGGATTTCAGTGGGATTATACCAATCATCTGACACTGCACCGCGGACCGTATATTATTTCCGCTGTTATGGACGAAAGCGTCAGTGCGGAAGAAAAAATCTTTACCGGTTTATTTGCAGATATGCTGAAAAACGACTATCGAATTATTACTCAAAAAACAGTGGCTTCCAATGAAAATGCAATCTTGTTCAATTTAAAAAAAATAGAAGATGAGCAAATGAGAATTATTGGTACTTCGGCAAGAATCTATGAGAGTCAAGTGTCAGAGCAAGGCATACAAATTGAGGCAAAAGCCGCAGACCGCATCAAGGTGTTTATAAGAATCAGGACGCCAAAGCCTGTGCTGGCCGCCACTGCTGCCGATGAGAAGGGTAAGGATGTGCCATTGTCTTTTGATTGGGATGAACAAAGCCGAACCGTTCTTTTTTCATACAACAGTACAAACCAAAGGATTTATATCAAGGGTGATTTTTAATGTCACAAGTAGTGGGAAATATTTTTGACATCCAGCCCTTTTCTGTTTATGACGGTCCGGGAATCCGTACGACTGTATTTTTAAAGGGTTGTAATCTGCGCTGTAAATGGTGTCATAACCCTGAATCGTGGGAAAGCAGACCACAGCTTTTATTCTACGAAGAAAAATGTATTGGCTGTGGACAGTGTGTGCAGGGTTGTCCGCATGAAGTGCATAGCATGGCAGACGGACAACATTTTATGTATCGTGAAAAATGCCGCCGCTGTGGTCTATGTGCAGACAATTGTTATGCCGGTGCATTGAAAATGTCCGGTAAAGCTGTTACAGCAGACGAACTGTTCGACCGTATTGAACAGGAAAATATCTACTATCAAAACAGTAAAGGAGGGGTAACTTTTTCGGGGGGAGAACCGCTTTTGCAGGCAGATTTTCTGAAAGTCATTCTTCAAAAATGCAAAGAAAGCGGGATTCATACCGCAGTGGATACAGCAGGCTGTGTTTCGTTTCAGCAATTTGAGAAAATTTTGCCATATACAGATTTATTTTTATACGATATAAAGGCTGTCGATACGGTCACTCATGAAAAATTAACAGGTGTGGAAAATGCAATTATTTTAGAAAATTTACAAAAATTACTTGCATTACAGAAAGAAGTGATGGTTCGTATTCCTTGTATTAAAGGAGCCAATTTCCATGAGATAGAACAAATGGCAGAAAAATTGCAGCAGATGTCTGTTCAAAAGGTTGAATTACTGCCATACCATCCAATGGGAACCGCCAAACAAAAAGCACTTTCTCAAGAAGTGATTTTGTTTTCGGCACCTACTCGGGAAGAAATGCGAACGGCACAACAAGTCTTTACAGAAAAAAGCATTCTTGTGGAGTACAAAGAAAATTAAAATCCACATCAAGTCATAGGAAGGAGGACGCTTATCGTCATCAAATGGCGGTGAGCAGTAGAGAATATGACAAATATCAGTTTGGATACCAATTTATCCGAAAAGCACAGAGAAAAAATTAAGTCTATGCACGATGAGAAAATTAAAATCAACCGCCATAAATTAAAGCATTTTGGTGGGGCATACGATACCGATGACCATGGCTTTATTTATGATGAAAACTTCACGTTTACGCCCTCTTATTTACCGGGGAAAGATTATCTTTGCGGCAGTAAGAATATTGGTGAAAATTTAGGACGGTTTTGCCGTGAAATGCCTGCCTATATTTTTAAGGACAGTGCTTTGGCAGGGGCTTGGTATGGACGCTTTCAGCATTTTGTAAAGATTGAAATGCCGCCTGAAGTTATTCCCGAAAGAATTCGTCATACTCACGAGGAATATCATATGTGGGCGAATGGAATTGGCGGGATGAATCATATGAGCCCCGATATAACCATTGGTTTGCGGGAAGGATTGGGTGGTTTGCTCCAAAAAATTCGCTATTATCGTGATTTCAACCGTCCTGCCGACGCCGGATTTTATGATGGAGAAGAAGCTTTGGTGCAGGGGATGATGGACTATATGAAAAATCTTGCGGACAAAGCAAAATTTCTTGGCGAACAGGCTGGTTCATCGGAAGAAAAGGAACACTATCAAACAATTGAGCGAATATGCCGCAAACTGATAACCGATAAACCCGAAACATTTCGTGAGGCTTGTCAATTTATTGCTTTGTTCCAAAGCGTTGACAGGACATACTTTTTAGGCGGTGCCTTGGGACCGTTGGATGAAATCCTGCGTCCGTATTATGAAAAGGATATTCAAAACGGGCTGTTGACCGATGAAGAGGCAGTTTGGATTTTGGCCAGCTTGTTCTTTAATGATACCCATTATTCTCAAATCGGCGGAAGAACGCCAGACGGCAGCCGTGATTTAACCAGCCGAATTTCATTTTTAATTTTAGAGGCGGCCCATCGTCTGGCAATCCCGTATAATTTGGCGATTAGAGTTTACGACGGCATGAACGAAGGATTGCTGCGAAAGGCCTTGGCCTATACGCTCGAGTGCGGTACAGGTCCTTGCTATTCTCTTTCCAAGGGCATTGAAGAGGGATTTATGAAACAAGGCCACCCTGCGGCACTGGCCAGAATGCGTGCTAAAGTAGGTTGTAATTGGGTGGCGCTGCCGGGCATTGAATATCCCTTGCAGGATGTTACCCGTGTGAACATGGGCTGGGCGTTTGTCAAAGCCTTGCAGGATACCGAAAAAGAAGAAAAGCCCAACCTTAATTTTTTATGGCAGCGATTTGAAGATCACTTAAAAAGAATGGTGGAATGCATCAAAGAGGGCTATGATGTTCACTATGAAAATGTATCCCAATATACACCGGAAATTGTGCTGAATCTTTTCTGTCACGGACCGATAGAACGAGGATTAAATGCGGCAGAGGGCGGCGTAGATATTTTAAATCTTAACATTGACGGTGTTGCTTTAGCCACCGTGGCAGATTCTTTTGCCGCCATTGAACAACGTGTGATCCATGAAAAAAGATTGGATTGGAAAGAACTTTTCGAGGCACTCCGTGTGGACTATGAGGGGAAAGAAAATATTCGCCTCATGCTCAAAAATATTCCTCGATTTGGCAGTCCGGATTCATTAGCAAAGGATTGGGCAGAAAAAATCAGCCGTCTGTATACAAATTTAGTAATTGATTCACCTACACCAAAACATCACCTAAAAGTAATTCCCGGTCTTTTTTCTCATGGAGATGTTTATGCACATGGTAAAGATTTGCCGGCAACGCCGAACGGGAGAAAATTTGGTGAGGCGGTTTCGCATTCCTCTGAACCGGATCCCGGATTTGCCAATGGCATTATGAGTTTTTCGCCGACTCTGAAAGCGACAGCGGTAGCCAATGTACAGCCCGGTTACGGCAACTCGGCACCTTTGCATTTGGATATTGACACGCAAATGCTGTCCGGCGAAAAAGGTGTGGACATTTTAGCGGCCTTAATTCATGCCCATGAACAAATGGGTGGTACACTTATCAATTTAAATTGCCTGTCAAAAGAAAGACTGCTAAGAGCGCATGCCGACCCTGAATCCGAGCCGGATTTGGTGGTACGTGTAACGGGATATTCGGCCTTTTTTGCCTCTCTTTCCAAAGAATACAGACAGCAAGTGGTAGACCGCTATTTGACAGTAGGATAAAGGAGAATGATATGAAAAATTTAGCCGTAAAATATACAAAACTGAAAAAAATGATAGGAGGAAACCGAGAAAAAGTTCACTATGAAGAAAGCTTTGGAATGCCCATAGAGGAATTTTGGAAAGTGACGCCGCCCAATCCCTCTATCCGCAGAATCTTAGCGGAAATAGAATTTTCAATCCGACTTTCGCAAGAATACCAAGGTACCTATGACAGCTATATTCATCAGGCTTTGGATTTATTGTTGACGTGTGTACAAGAGGACGGTGTGCTCACTCACAGAAGCTGTGAAGAAGCCGAAAAATTGTTACTTCCGCTATCAGCTAAAGCAAAGGAATACTCTTTAATCTTGGCGGCCCATGCCCATATAGACATGAACTGGATGTGGGGTTGGAACGAAACTGTGGCGGCGACCATTGCCACGTTCCAAACCATGCTGAAAATGCTCAGAGAATATCCAGACTTCTGCTTTTCACAATCACAGGCGGCAGTATATAAAATCATTGATGATTATGCGCCGGAACTAAAACCCGAAATCATGAATTACATTCGGGAGGGCCGCTGGGAGGTGACCGCCTCTGCGTGGGTGGAAACTGACAAGAATATGCCCTCTACGGAATCCTTGATGCAGCATATTTATCAGACCAAAAAATATTTGCAGGAAAATTGGGAGATTGAACCGGATTCCTTAAATATCGATTTTTCTCCCGATACATTTGGTCACAGCGCCAATTTGCCCGAACTGGACGCGTTGGGCGGAGTGGACTACTATTATCACTGCCGTGGTCTAGACGGCAATCAGGCATTGTACCGCTGGAAAGCACCCTCCGGGAAAGAAATGATTGTTTACCGTGAACAGTATTGGTACAACAGCGGAATGAATCCTCTGCCGGGGATTGGACTGATTGATGTTTCCCGTCGTTCCGGCGGGTTAAAAACAGGCTTGGTCGTATACGGAGTAGGGGACCATGGTGGCGGACCGACACGCCGGGATATTGAGCGTGCCTTGGAAATGATGCAGTGGCCCGTATTCCCGCAAATGCATTTTGGTACTTTTGGGGAATTCTTTAAAAAAGCTGAAACGGTTCGTGAAAAATTGCCGTTAGTCGAAAAGGAACTGAACTTCATTATGCCCGGCTGTTATACCACACAGAGTAGGCTAAAAATGGCCAACCGCCGAACAGAAGCCGCTTTGTATGACGCGCAGCTATGGGATACCTTTGCAAAAGGGAAAAATGTGTCCCATAGTGAAGAAAAGCAGTTTGATTCCGCCTGGCAAAGTGTCTTATTTACACATTTCCATGATATTTTGACCGGCTCCTGTGTACAGGACAGCCGTGAGCATGCCATGGGAGAGTTTGCGCACGCTGCCGCTGTAGCTGAATCCCGCAGTGCACTGGCTTTGCAGGGAATTGCTAAATTGATTGATACCTCTGATATCGTATTGGGAGAAAACGCTGAAAATCAATCTGAAGGGGCAGGGGTTGGATATGGCTTGGGAAACTTCAGCGGCGTACCCTCACCGGAAAGAGGATATGGTCTTACCCGGCTGTATCATCTCTATAATTCTGCGTCTGTAGAGCGGGAACAGCCCTATGAAATCACTGTATGGGATTGGACAGGTGATTTGCGAGAAATTCATTTTTCAGGCCCAAACGGAGAAACATTACCGTTCCAATTGTTGGATGAATCTTTGCAAACCTACTGGGACCACAAATATTTTCGCGTGTTAGTAGCTGCAAAAATACCGGCTTTTGGCTTTACTACGGTGGTCATGACAGAGAAAGAATGTGAAGAATATAAAATTTATTTACAGCCGGAAGAACGTACGCACAAACCGTCTGAAAATATAGTGCTTGAGAACCGGTTTATCCGGGCCGAATTTTGCTTTATGACCGGCGAATTGATTTCTTTGGTGGATAAGGCAGTTGGCAAAGAAAAACTTCTCGAAGGAAAAACTGGTGGCCTGCGCTATATAGAAACTGAAAAAAAGAGTTCAAATGCATGGAATATCGGACGCTATGAGAAAATATCAGAACCTTTGGATACGTTGGAACTCAAACGTATCACGGGAAGTCTGCGTTCCGGTTTTGAAATTGTGCAGAGGATAAAGGATTCCGAAATTACGTCTACTGTATATTTGGACGAAAATGCAAAAGCGTTTACGGTGAATATCAAGGCGGATTGGCACGAAATCACAAAAGAAACAGTGCCGGTTTTGGTATATCAGCTGCCGATTGAATCTACCAAAAAATTCTTATACGATGTTCCTGCCGGTGCTGTTTACAGAGAACCGCAGCATTTAGACTTGCCGGGACTACAATATGCGGCGGCAGTACAGGAAAACCGCTTACTTGCAATTGTTTCTGACTGTAAATACGGTTATCGCGGAACAGAAAATAACCTTGCCTGCACGTTGATTAATGCCACCTATAGTCCCGACCCTTATCCCGAGAGAGGCGTTCATGAGATTCGGTTTTCGGTAGGGGTGTTTGAAAATAATCCCAAAGCAATGGAAGAGAATGCCTTTCTTCTCAACCACAAGGTCCATTATCAATCGGGAACAGTACAAAAAGGCATTTTGAAGAAAGAAGATTCTTTCTTGCAAGCGGAGCTTGGAACAGCGGTTCTTTCGGGAATCAGCGTACAGCAGGGAGAAATGACGGTTAGATTGTTTGAAACAAATGGTCAAGACACAAAGGTACAGTTACACTCAACTCTTTTGAAATTGAATAAGGCTGTGTGTTGTGACTTACTAGGCAGGGAAATCGCTGATGTAAAGTCCATCGAAGTGTCGTCAGAGAGAATTTCCATTTATTTGAACGCCAACGGATGTAAGATGATTCGTATTCCATTGGCATGAATCATAAGAGATTTAACTGTATAAAATCCATAA
>URPG01000031.1 GCA_900549675.1 uncultured Oscillospiraceae bacterium
ATGAATTTGATTTATCCAAGCTTCGCTACGGTAAAATTATCATTATGGCCGACGCTGACGTTGACGGTGCCCATATCCGTACCTTATTGCTGACATTTTTCTTCCGTTTTATGCGCCCATTGGTGGAGGAGGGGCATATTTATTTGGCTTGTCCTCCTTTATTCAGGGTCAGCAAAGGAAAACGCCATGTCTATGCTTATGATGATGAAGAAAGAGATGCAATCATGGCAGAATTTGGATCGGGTTATGATATTCAGCGCTATAAAGGTCTTGGTGAAATGGACGCTGAACAGCTTTGGGAAACAACAATGAATCCCGAAACCCGTTTGATGAAACGTGTTGAACTTGAAGACGCTGTGACTGCTGACGAAACCTTCTCTATTTTAATGGGAGATAAGGTAGAACCTCGTCGTCTGTTTATCGAAAAGAATGCCAAATATGCTGAGTATGAAGTGTAAATGATTTTCATTCACAGAGTCTATGGACTTTTATGAATTTTGAAAGGATAGTTTTCATGCCCTCTTATGAAGAGTTTTCTTATACCCTTGAAGAAGAAGAAATTGTAAAAGCACTGAGAATTTCAGGATATTATCGGATTAGCCCCAAAAGAATGGTTATACAAACTGTTCTCTTATTGGCGTTGTTTGTATTTTTCTTAGTGAGTTTTTTCTTAACCTTTGAGTGGTTTAATTTAGCGATGTCTGTCGTGTGTGTTGTGGTCATGTGTTTTTTTCACTTTGTGCCTTTAATTGATATGAAACACAAGGCAAAGCAGGCAGAAAAAGAAATTAAGTTAAGACTTTATCCTACTGTTTTATATTATTATGGGAAACAAAATACGACAACAATCCCGCTGAAACAGGCAAAAGTCCGGTTTGACAGCAAGAATGAAATTCTATCTGTTATGCCGCAAGAGGGCGGCTTTTTGGCAATTCCTTTCCGTAGTTTGCCAAAAGATAAAAAATCTATTATTACACATCAACTTTTAGAGTACGCTGATGAAAGGGTAAAAGGATATTGATGTCCTAAAAAGTGTCCACGGGGGTTATTATGAGTTTTGATCATACCAATGACAGCAATGATAAAAATGAAATGATGGCAGGAAAATTGCATATCGTCAATTTGGAAGAAGAAATGAAAAAATCTTTCATAGACTATTCTATGGCGGTTATTGTATCCAGAGCCTTGCCTGATGTTCGTGATGGTTTAAAACCGGTTCACAGAAGAATTTTATATACCATGTATGAGAATTCTCTATGGCCTGAAAAACCATATCGTAAGTGTGCCACCACGGTTGGTGCTGTGCTGGGCAGTTATCACCCTCACGGCGACGCCTCTGTTTATGATGCATTGGTGCGTTTGGCACAAGATTTTTCTATGCGGTATATGTTGGTTGACGGCCACGGTAACTTTGGTTCAGTGGACGGTGACCCGCCTGCTGCTTATCGTTATACAGAAGCCAGAATGAGTAAATTATCCGTGGATATGCTCGCTGATATTGATAAAAAAACAGTTGACTATAAACCAAACTTTGATGACCAAAAGCAAGAGCCGGTTGTACTGCCGACACATTTCCCAAATTTACTGGTCAATGGTTCTACCGGTATTGCTGTAGGTATGGCAACGAATATTCCTCCTCATAATATGGGAGAGGTGGTAGATGGCCTTTGCTGTTTGATTGATAATCCTGAGGCTACTCTTGATGAAATTATGGAGCATATTAAAGGTCCTGATTTTCCGACCGCCGGTATTATTATGGGACGTAAAGGCATTCGTGCCGCTTATGCAACAGGCAGAGGAAAAGTAACTGTTCGGGCAAGAGCGGAGATTGTGGAGGACGACAAAGGACGTACTAAAATTATTGTAAGTGAATTGCCTTATCAGGTAAATAAAGCTAGATTAATTGAACATATCAGTGAATTGGTAAAAGATAAAAGAATCGACGGTATTTCAGGTATCAATGACCACTCCGACCGAAACGGTATGCATATTGTCATTGATATCAAGCGGGATGCCGCACCGCAGATTGTCCTCAATTATCTGTATTCCTATACGCAAATGCAGACGACTTTCGGCGTTATTATGCTCGCTATTGTGGACGGTGTACCGAAAACACTGACACTGATTGAAATTTTGCAGGAGTATATTAAATTCCAGCTGGATGTTGTCAAGAGAAGAACAGAATTTGACCTTAAAAAAGCACAGGACAGAGCCCATATCTTAGCAGCTTTGATGAAAGCACTGGATTTTATTGATGAAGTTATTTCTATCTTACGCAGTTCTAAAACAATTGCAGAAGGTAAAGAGGCCTTGATGAATCGTTTTGAATTCGATGAAGTGCAGGCACAGGCAATTGTTCAAATGCGTTTGGGTCAATTAACCGGTTTAGAGCGAGAAAAACTAGAAGAAGAACTTGAAGCTTTACAAGCTAAAATCGAAGATTATTTGGATATTTTAAGCAATGAAAATCGCCGTTTGATGATTATCAAAGATGAGGCAATTGCTATTAAAAATAAATACAGTGATGAAAGAAGAACGGAAATTGTAGCTGTCAGCGGGGAAGTAGACATTGAAGATTTAATTCCTGTTGAAGAATGTGTATTGACACTGACCAATTTCGGCTATGTGAAACGCCAAAAGGTGGATATCTATAAGACTCAGAAGCGCGGCGGACGTGGTGTGAGCGCCATGACAAGACGTGAAGAAGACATTGCCACGGAGATGTTCATTACCAGCTCTCATGATTATGTCATGTTCTTCTCTAGCTTGGGCAAGGTATATAAGCTGAAATGCTATGAAATTCCTGAGGGTTCTCGTAACAGCAGGGGCATGAATATTATGAATTTATTGCCGTTGGAGCCGGAGGAACAGATTACCTCAATGATTCGTGTATCTGAATTTGAGGAAGATAAATTTCTGGTTATGGTGACGAAGAAAGGTATTATTAAACGTACCAAATTATCTGCCTTTGATACAGCCAGAAAAGGCGGGCTGATTGCCATTAACCTGGATGAAGGCGATATGCTCAGCTGGGTTAGAATGACAGACGGAAATAATAAGCTTTTGGTTGCCACCAAAGAAGGTATGGCGATTGCTTTCTTGGAAAGTGATGTGCGTGAAATCGGAAGAGCCGGTCGTGGCGTAAAAGCTTTAACGCTGAAAGAGGATGACTATGTAATCGGTATGTCTGTATTGCGTGAGGGTGCGTATGTATTGACTGTATCTGAAACAGGGAACGGACGTCTGTCACGGCAGTCTGATTATCGTATTCAAAACAGAGGCGGTAAAGGTCTTAAAAATTACCATGTGGATCGCTATGGTAAAGTGGCGGCGATTCAGGTGGTTGATTTGGAAGACGACATCATATTGATTTCAGAAAATGGAATCATTATTCGTATTGCCGCTGAATCTATTCGTATATGTTCACGTCCCAGCAAGGGTGTTAAGGTCATGCGTATCGAAGAGGGGAATCGTGTTGTCACCTTGGCAAGAGCACCCCATGAAGAGGATGCTGTGGATGACGTGGAGATAGAAGACGACGGTGCCGAAGAAGGTGCCGATGATGATGAAATTATGGAAGAAACAGATGAGAATACAGTTGAAACAACGGAAGAATAATAAGTAATAAGTATGAATGCGTAAACAAGTTTTCTAAACAAGAGAGCTGTTTACGCATTCGTAAAGTTTATTGGAAAAGAAGGAAGTGAAAAAAATGACAATTGCTGCCATTTCAACAGCTGCTGCTTCCGGAGGAATCGGTATTGTTCGTATTTCAGGTGAGAACGCGCGCGAGATTGCTGATAAAGTATTTAAAGCAAAGAGTGGTAAGAAAACAGCTTCTATGAAAGGCTACACAGCCGCATTTGGAGAGGCTTTCACCAAAGAAGGAGAGAAGATTGACGACGTGATTGCGTTGGTATTTGCGGCGCCCAGAAGCTATACAGGTGAAGATACCGTAGAATTATCCTGTCATGGTGGATTATATGTAACCCAAAGGTTGTTAAAAGCCGTGCTGTCAGCAGGTGCAGTGTTAGCTGAAAAAGGTGAATTTACCAAACGGGCTTTTTTAAACGGAAAAATGGATTTGGCACAGGCAGAAGCTGTGATGCAGTTGATTCAGGCCAATGAAGAACAATCAGCCAAGGCGGCAATTGCCGGAAACAGTGGGGTTCTTTCACAGAAAATCAATCATATGAAAGCCAGACTTACTGATATGGCGGCTCATCTTTCGGTATGGGCAGATTTTCCCGATGATGATGTCCCTCAAGTAGATGAAAAACAATTACAGGTGGATTTACAAGAAGTAAGAAAAAACTTGAAAGAGCTCCTCAGCGGATTTGATAAAGGAAAAATGATGCGTGAAGGTGTTTCTGTGGTTATAGCAGGGCGAACTAACGCAGGAAAATCTACTTTGATGAATTTATTGTCAGGTTGTGAGCGTTCTATTGTCACGCATTATGAGGGGACAACCCGAGATGTTGTAGAAGAAACCGTCATTGTAGGAGGGATTCCTCTCAAACTTGCCGATACAGCGGGAATCCGTGATACGGAGGATCCTGTCGAGAAAATTGGTGTGAATCTGTCAAAAGAGAAAATTCGTTCGGCACAATTGATTTTAGCGGTATTTGATATTTCAAAGCCTCTGGAAGAAAGCGACATGGAATGGATTCAGTTATTGGAAAATCAACGTGTGATTGCGGTGTTCAATAAAACAGATTTGGAACAAAAAGCAGATATTGAATTTATCAAACAGAAATTTAAAAATCATGTTTTCCTATCGGCTTCGCAAGGAAAGGGAATTTCTGATTTAGAAAAAAAATTAGCAAAGGTACTGCATACCGAAGATTTTAATCCCATGAGTGGAATTTTATATACTGAAAGACAGCGTATCGATACAGAAAGAGCCTTGGCTGCTGTACAAGAGGCAATTGACGCCTATTCCAGTGGATTGACGTTAGATGCCGTAACCATTTGTGTGGAAGATGCATTATCAGCTTTATATGAGCTTACCGGTGAAAATGTATCAGAAGGTGTAATCGGAGAGGTTTTTGAACAATTTTGTGTGGGAAAATAAAAGGATAAACTGTGAACCTTTTAAATGGAAGGATGTCATCTATGGAATATTATCAAGCAGAAGATTTTGATGTTGCCGTTATTGGAGCAGGTCATGCGGGAATTGAAGCAGGACTTGCTTCTGCTCGTTTAGGCTGTAAAACGGCAGTGTTTACCATAAATTTAGATGCGGTAGGAAATTGTCCCTGCAATCCCAGTATTGGCGGAACGGCAAAAGGGCATTTAGTAAGAGAAATTGACGCATTGGGCGGTGAAATGGGAAAGACGGCAGATAAGACGATGATTCAAAGTAGAATGCTGAATCGAGGAAAGGGTCCGGCTGTTCATTCCTTACGGGCACAAATTGACCGTGTTTCTTATGAAAAAGAAATGAAGCATAAGCTTGAAACATGTCCCAATCTGGCTTTAAAACAGGCTGAGATTATTGATGTTCGGCAAAAAGAAGAACGCTGGGAAGTAGTAACAAGATTAGGCGCTATTCATGAAGTTAAGGCCGTAATTATTGCAACCGGTACATTTTTAGGAGGGCGCATTTTTATCGGTGAGGTTTCTTATGAAAGTGGACCAGATGGTATGTTTCCTGCTACTTTCTTGACACAAGCTTTATTAAAATTAGGTATCTCTTTAAGAAGATTTAAAACTGGAACCCCTGCAAGAGTGCTTCGTTCTTCTATTGATTTTAGTGATTTAGAGGTACAGGAGGGGGATGAGCCGATTGTTCCGTTCTCTTATGAAACCAAAGAAAGACTGGAAAACAAAGATGTTTGTTACATTAGCTGGACAAATGATAAAACAAAGGAAATAATTCAAAAAAATATTCAGCGCTCCCCACTGTATGCCGGTATGATAGAGGGGGTTGGTCCCCGCTATTGTCCGAGTTTGGAAGATAAAATTATGCGCTTTGCCGATAAAAAACGCCACCAATTGTTTATTGAGCCATGCGGGTTGGATACCGAAGAAATGTATTTGCAGGGAATGAGTTCTTCTCTGCCGGAAGAAGTACAGGTACAATTTTATCGTACGATTAAAGGATTGGAAAATGTACAGATTATGAGAACTGCCTATGCCATCGAATACGATTGTGCAGACCCGCTTCAACTGTTATCAACTCTTGAATTTATGGATTTTCCAGGGTTATATGGTGCCGGTCAATTCAATGGAAGTTCCGGCTATGAAGAGGCTGCCGCACAGGGGTTAGTGGCAGGGATTAATGCCGCATTAAAAATACAGGGAAGAGAACCTTTAATTTTGGACCGTTCTACTTCCTATATCGGTACTTTAATTGATGATTTAATTACGAAGGGTGTAACGGACCCGTATCGCATGATGACCTCCCGTTCGGAGTACCGCCTGATTTTAAGGCAAGATAATGCTGATGAAAGACTCACAGAAATTGGAAGAAGTATTGGATTGATTTCTGATGAACGTTGGGAGGAATTCCAAGAAAAAATGAGAATGAAACAAGAAGAACTTAAGAGGACACAAAAAGTCATTTTTTCTCCTACTCCTGAACTGAATGAAATTTTAGTTTCACGTGAAACATCTCCTGTTATTACAGGCATTCGGCTCTGTGATATTTTAAAGCGCCCGCAAATTTCTTATGCAGATATTCAAGATTTGGACACGACAAGACCTGATTATCCCGAATCCATCTTTGAAAGTGTTGAAATTGAGTTAAAATATGAGGGATATATACGCAGACAAAAGGCAGATATAGCAGAAATGCAGCGGTTAGAAGTAAAAAAGCTTTCTGTTGATTTTGATTATTCTCAAATTAAAGGACTTCGTTTAGAGGCAATTGAAAAATTAAATAAAATTCATCCCGAAAATATTGGACAGGCAAGCCGTATTTCAGGGGTGAGTCCTGCGGATATTTCAATTCTACTGATATGGTTGGCGACAAAAGGAAAAGAATAAAAGAGAGGAATCCTTTTTCATGGAGAATATAGAATCGATACTAATTGAGATAGCAGGAAATGAAAATATTACGATTACGGAAAAGCAATCCAAGCAATTCCAAACTTATTTTGAATTGTTATTGGAGTGGAACAACAAAATAAATTTGACTTCTATTACAGAATCTGTTAAAATTGTAGAAAAACATTTCTTAGATAGCATTATGCTGCTGAAATATATTTCATTTGGCAAAGTAAACTTAGTAGATGTGGGAACAGGAGCTGGATTCCCCGGAGTACCGCTGAAGATTATGTGCCCTGATTTAGAATTGACATTGATGGATAGCTTGAAAAAAAGGTTAATTTTTTTGGATACGCTTTGTGAGGCTTTAGAGATAGAGGCAGAAACGGTTCATTTTCGTGCAGAGGATGCCGGACGGGATTTGGTTTATAGAGAATCTTTTGATTATGTGACGGCCAGAGCAGTAGCAAGCTTGAATGTGCTATCAGAATACTGCTTACCGCTTGCGAAAAAAAACGGCAAGTTTTTAGCGATGAAAGGTCCAAATCTGGAAGAGGAATTGGCAAATTCAAAAAAAGCAATTGCTGCATTAGGAGGGAGAACAGAAAAAGTAGAAAAATTCTCTTTGCCTTGCGGTGACGAAAGAACGTTGGTTATCATTGAGAAAAGAGAAAAAACTCATTTCAAGTATCCCCGCCATAGCAGTATAATTGCTAAAAAGCCACTGTAAATTCCTTTTTTCGCCGACAGCATACAACAAAACATGCGCCTCGTCTGTGCTAAACTAGCATTAAAGGAGGCAAACCATGTTTTTTAAAGAGAAATTGAAACTTGTTACACTGCCGGTTGGAAAAATTCTGCCGAATCCATCGCAGCCACGGAAACATTTTTCTACGGACGAGCTTTCCGGATTAGCGGAGAGTATTCAAGAAAACGGGTTACTCCAACCAGTTACAGTGCGAAAGGAAGAAGGACAATATTACTTGATTGCCGGTGAAAGACGACTGCGTGCGGCAAAATTGGCAGGTCTTAAGGAAATACCAGCAATACTATCGGATTATTCACAACAGGATAGTGCTGTTTTAGCGTTGCTTGAAAATATCCAAAGAGCAAATCTAAATATCTTTGAACAGGCAAATGCCATTGCTAATTTGCTGAGGAAATGGGATATTAAGCAAGAGGAGGCGGCTAAACGTCTTGGGATGAGTCAATCCTATTTGGCTAACAAATTACGCTTATTAAAATTGAATCCACAAGAACAGGATGAAATTTTGAAAAATAATCTAACGGAACGACACGCAAGAGCATTGCTAAGAATTTCAGATGCGTCCATACGTGAAAAAGTTTTGCAGTCTGTCATTGAAAGAAAACTTAATGTTGCACAGACAGAAGATTTTATTGAAATGTTGTTCTCTGAAAAGAAAGAAAAGACTAAACCGGTACGAACTTTCATTGCGAAAGATATTCGGCTGTTTATCAATACAATTGACCATGCGGTAACGGCAATGAAATCTGCCGGAATCGAAGCCCAAACGGAGCGAATCGAAACCGAAGAATATATTGAATGTACGGTTCGTATTCCTAAATTAAACAGATTACAAGTTTAACCCATTCCCTTATTCATTTCCCATAGGAGAGGCAGTTGTCAATTTGACAGCTGCCTTTTCTTCACCAAATTGAGGGGCAAAAATAGACTTAATGTTTCACGTGGAACATTGTAAGTTCTTTCTGAATAGTACTTTTTTTTTAGGATAAATTGTGGTATGATAAAAGACAAGAAAACCTAATGTTTGATTAAGAAAAGGAATGATGAAATGGGCAAAATCATTGCGGTGGCCAATCAAAAGGGTGGTGTAGGGAAAACCACCACTTCCGTCAGTCTTTCAGCAGCACTGGGACATATGGGTAAAAAAGTTCTTTTGGTGGATATTGACCCGCAGGGGAACTCTACCAGCGGCGTTGGAGTGAATAGGCGCGGACGAGAAAATACCGTATATGAAGTATTGATTGATGGACTGGATATTCATGACGCCATTGTCAAAACGGAATTTAAAAAATTGGATGTTTTGCCCTCAAATATTAATCTAGCCGGTGCGGAAATTGAATTGGTGGCACGCGAAAATCGAGAAGAGGTACTTAAAAAATCACTTTCTGCCATAAGAGCAGATTATGATTTTATTTTGATTGACTGCCCGCCGTCATTGGGACTGATCACCACCAATGCACTTAACGCGGCAGATACCATTTTAATTCCCATCCAGTGTGAATATTATGCATTAGAGGGGCTTTCTCAGCTGATGAATACGGTCAGAAGAGTAAAACAGCAGTATAACGAATTGCTAGAGGTTGAAGGGGTTCTCTTAACCATGTATGACGGGCGGTTAAATTTAACCCAACAAGTCGTAGAAGAGGTTAAAAAATATTTTCCTCGCAAGGTGTTTAAAACAGTGATTCCCCGTACCGTGCGTTTGTCAGAGGCCCCCGGATTCGGACAGCCTGTTCTATATTATGATAAGAGTTCAAAGGGTGCCGAAACCTATAATGATTTAGCAAAAGAAATTATTAAGAACAATAAATAATATAAAGGATGAAGGTAAATGAAGAAAAGAGGTCTTGGAAAAGGTCTTGATGCGATTTTTGCGGAAAATGTTTCTACAACAGAAACCCCAATTGCCATTAAGATAAATGAAATAGAGCCTAACCGTGAACAGCCTCGAAAAGAATTTGACAATGCCGCGTTGGCTGAATTAGCAGATTCAATTGCCCAGCATGGCGTTTTACAGCCAATTTTGCTTCGTCCTATGCTAAGCGGTGGATACCGCATTGTGGCGGGTGAAAGACGTTGGCGAGCGGCCAGAATGGCAGGATTATCAGAATTGCCTGCGGTGGTCAGAGAAATGACTGACAGTGATGAAATGCTTTTTGCCTTAATTGAGAATTTACAGCGTGAAGATTTATCGCCGTTGGAAGAGGCTAAAGGATATAAAACTTTAATGGAAACACAAAATTTCACGCAAGAAGAAGTTTCCAAGACAATCGGAAAGTCAAGACCTGCCATCACCAATGCGCTTAGGCTATTAAATTTGCCCGAAGATATTCAGGAAATGTTGGAGCAGGGCCTAATTACAGCCGGCCATGCCAGAACACTGTTAAGTTTCTCTAATGAAGAAGAAATGAGGGCAGCAGCACAAAAGGCGGCAGAAGGAATGTCTGTCAGAGAATTAGAAAAGCTGGCACAAAAAGGAATTGAAAAAGAAAAAGAAATTCCGAAAATTTCTCTGCAAAGAAAATATTATGAAGAAACGCAGTTAGCGCTAAATGCATATTTAGGGAGAAAAGTTAAGGTTTCCGGAACAAAAAAAAAGGGAACGCTTCAAATTGAATTTTACGGTGAAGAAGATTTAGCAAATCTGATTGCCGAGTTAAAATTAAAAGAGGAATGAGGAAATAATCTATGTTGGATATTAAATTGATCAGAACCAATCCCGAATTGGTAAAAGCAAATATGGAAAAAAAATTTCAGCACAATAAACTTCATTTGGTGGATGAAGTGATTGAATTGGATAAAAAATTTAGAGAATCAAAGGGTAGAGGGGATGAACTTCGTTCTTTGAGGAATTCTGTCAGTAAAGAAATCGGTGCTCTAATGGGCAAAGGGTTAAAAGAAGAAGCTGAGGCCGCAAAAAAGAAAGTAACTGACATTGCGGATGAACTTAAAAATAGAGAATTGCAGGAAGAAGAGCTCAGTAAACAAATTAAAGAACGTATGCTGGTGATTCCCAATATCATCGATGAGTCTGTGCCAATTGGGAAGGATGACAGTGAAAATGTAGAAGTGGAATGTTTTGGTGAACCGGTTGTTCCAAATTTTGAGGTTCCCTATCATACGGACATCATGGACCGCTTTGAAGGAATTGATTTAGATAGTGCCCGAAAAACAAGTGGCAATGGTTTTTACTATCTTTGCGGTGATATTGCCAGACTTCATTCTGCTATTTTGTCATATGCAAGAGATTTTATGATTGATAAAGGATTTACCTACTGTGTGCCGCCTTTTATGATTCGCAGTGAAGTGGTCACCGGTGTTATGAGTTTTTCTGAAATGGAAAATATGATGTATAAGATAGAGGGAGAAGACCTTTATCTTATCGGGACCAGTGAACACTCTATGATTGGTAAATTCATTGATACCATTACCCCACAGGAAAAAATTCCACAAACCTTGACAAGCTACTCTCCGTGCTTTAGAAAAGAGGTTGGAGCACATGGCATTGAAGAACGCGGTGTATATCGTATTCATCAATTTGAAAAACAGGAAATGATTGTTGTCTGTGAACCGGAAGACAGTATGAATTGGTTCCACAAATTATATGCTTATACGGTAGAATTGTTCCGTTCTATGGATATTCCCGTACGTACGCTAGAGTGTTGTTCAGGAGATTTGGCAGATTTAAAAGTAAAAAGTATCGATGTAGAGGCTTGGTCACCCAGACAAAAAAAATACTTTGAGGTTGGTAGCTGTTCCAATTTAGGAGATGCACAGGCACGCCGTTTGGGAATCCGAATTAAAGGAAAAGAAGGAAACTATTTTGCTCATACTTTAAATAATACCGTTGTAGCTCCTCCTAGAATGTTAATCTGCTATTTGGAAAACAATTTAATGGAAGACGGTAGTGTGAAAATTCCTGAACCCCTCAGAATGTATATGGGCGGCAAAGATAGAATTGTGCCCAAAAATTAATTTATAAAATCTACCTCAAATGATTTGGGGTAGATTTCTCATTATACGGACGCAATTTTAAAGGCAAAAATACGGCGAACTCTTTTCGCTTTAAAATGTATCAATTTTGAAAGATTTTCACGGCAAAAAATGGCTTTGAACAGCGTAAAATAGGCATATAATCAAAATTGAAAAGCATGCTTTTTAGTGAAACTGCTAAACCTGAATGAGAAGTGAGCAATTGCCTTGTCAAAGCTTATCCGGAGTGATATAATAATCGACTATAATCAGAAAATGCTTTTACATATTTTTTATCGCAAAATAGAGGCAAAAACAATCATTATAGAAAGCGAGTGTGGAATATGCTGAATACAAATTACGCAGAAAAATTTGTCAAGGAGGGGCTAACTTATGACGATGTATTGCTGATTCCGGCAGAATCTCATGTGTTGCCGGCACAGGTAGACTTTAGTACTTATTTGACAAAGAAGATTAAACTTAATTCACCTATTATGACAGCGGCTATG
>URPG01000032.1 GCA_900549675.1 uncultured Oscillospiraceae bacterium
AATTCAGCAAACTGCCATAGGGACGCGGTATTAAACCCAGAATAGACATATTGGTTTGGGGACTGCCGCGGGTACTCATTACAAGCCCCAATGTTTCATCCGGTGAAAAAATAGTGGTTTCTTCATAGCTGGATAAACAAGTTATTGCCTGCACTTCTTCACTGTCTAATGCCTGTATGACGGAATCTGGCAAAACACTGCCAGAAGAACCTGCCAAAGACAGCCACTTACCGCCTTGAATAAACTGTTTGATTTCACCGCCCCGCAACATTTTATTTTTAAGCATCCCGGGATGATTTTGATCTTTAACAACTGCATTCAATGCGCTGATAACATTTGCCTTTTCAACTACATATCGGTCTTCTTTTCTCTCCAGCCGGCCTAAAAAGTTGATGGCTCCATTTAACGTAAGAGCCGTCCAAGCAATATGCTGGTGATCAGGTGCAACGACAATCTCTGACCAATGGCAAATAATCTCTTTTTGCCGCATAAGTGCTGGCGGATACTCCACGGGAATCAACGCTGATTTTTGACAATCTTTTATATTTGGCGTACATTCCAGCACATAATCTCCCAAAAACACGCGTGCACCATCGGCATATGGCATTAGCCGCAGACCATTGGCTGTAGGATGCTGCTGAATCAAGCCAGAATATACTGTACGAAAACCGCTTCCGTCATCCTCCATCACACCGATACGCATTCTATCTTTCTCTTTTAAATCCTCTGCTGTGCGATAGGCAAACAGCACACTGCCGCAAGGTGTATAAACAGGATGTTGTATATCCAATAAACCTGTTGGCAAAAGCAGGGTTTCTACACGAATTCGGCCGAGAATAGGGTCTTGAATCATCATATTGATTTCCTCCTTGATTTCCGATATTAATTGTTGTATTTTTTATTTCTTATACATTTGTATGAATAGTATGCCTGCCTGCCGAAACAGTGAAAATTTCAGCGTTGGGCAGTACAATTTTTCCCGTTACGTTTGAGGGTATCTCAAATTGATAGACAATCTGATTTTCTTCGTATCGCCAACCGCTTTCAATTTTGCCGATTGGAGATGCATAAACAACTTTTGCATGATTAAGAGCGGGAAACGGACAGGGTTTTATTGTCAACGAACCATTTTCCACATGAATGCCGCAAACACCTTCTATCAGCCAGCCACTGATAACACCATATGAATAGTGATTCAGCGACTCTTTCACTTTACCGTCTTCACCGATTCCATCCCATGTTTCCCAAATGGTATTGGCTCCTTTTTTCACGGCATAAAGCCAACTTGGCTGTGTATCTTGCAGCAAAAGACGATAGGCTGTTTCCACATAGCCGTAAGACACCAGTACTTCACATAAAAAAGGTGTGGAAAGAAAACCGGTATTGAGATGATAGTCATTTTGAATCACCAGCTGATTTAAATCCCTTGCCGCATGCTCACTTTCTTCTTTTGACAATAAATTAAATTTTAAGGCACGCACATATTCACACTGACGGTCCGATTCAATTTTCCCGTTATTGGTGAAAACATACCGATATGCTTTTTTGGCCTTGTCTGCTATTTCCTGATAATATACTGCTTCCTCTTTTTTTCCCAGAGTTCGTGCAATTTCGCTCATCATTTTTCCCGATTGTGCTAAGTATGCCGTTCCTATGCTTTTTTTAGGATTTGCCATAACCGCCCGCATGTTGACACCGGGCTCACACCATTCTCCGTAATCCATTCCGCTTTCCACTGTATAAAGAGCATATGGATTTTCCAGCTGAAGATTAGGTTCTTTTTTTGTTTTGGCACGCTCTTCTAAAAAGCTATACCATTTTTTCATCATTTCATAATTTTCTTCCAGTATCTGAATATTGCCCGTACGCAGATATAAATGATACGGTACAATAATGCAGGCATCACCCCATCCAACTGATTCACTCAGCATTTCTGTCATAAAACCACCTTTGTTGTTGGGCGGTGCAATATTATATACTTTTCCGTTTTCATGTTGAATCAAACGGCATTCTCCCAGCCACTTGCGAAATACAGGGTAACAGTTCATCAGATATAAGCCAGTATTGACAAACACACCGGCATCTCCTGTCCAACCCGCACGTTCACGTGTGGGACAATCTGTGGGAATGTCACAAAAATTAGATTTTTGGCTCCAAACACTATTCTGAAACAATTGGTTAATATCTGCATTGGAACAGCTAAAATTCGAAAGTTGTTCCATTTGAGAATACACGGCATGTGCCGTAAAAACAGAATTTTCCAATGAGATATCCGTTTCTATTTTGACATATTGAAATCCCATTATTGTGAAAGAGGGTTTGTAGCAATTGATTCCCTCCTTGCAAATGTACACAATTTTTTGCTGAATAGCGCCTTCTTTATGCCGCTCTCCCGGCTGAAAATTCGCATTGGTAAAATTGCCGTTTTCATCTAGAGCTTCACCATGATGAAGCACAATACGTTCTCCGGCATGGGCATATAAAGTAAATTCGACATACCCTGCCAAGTTTTGACCAAAATCTATCACCGTTTCTCCATTGGGGGTCTTTTTCAATTTCCCCGTAAAACTTTCATTTTCCAAAATGGGAACTGAATTGGAGCAGGCCAGATTTTCCAGTGAAAATTCTTCCACCTTAACATCATGCCAGTTTTGGATTTCTTCCATACGGGCATCATAGGTTTCGCCCTGCTGCATATCATTGTCCCGCACCGGGCCACACTGACTGGCCTGCCAGCTTTCATCAGAACAGCAGACCGTTTTTCCGCCTACTTCAAGCTGACAAAACAGAGCAATATCCTTTCCATACAAATCGTGTGTCCCATCTACACCCGAACAACTACGATACCAACCGTCCCCCAATGAAACCAATATTTCATTGTCACCGGCCTGCAGCAGATGGACCACATCATAAGTCTGATAGCATAAGCGTTTATGATAAGTACCGGGACCCGGAGCAAGCACAAAGTCACTCACTTTCTTGCCATTGATGTACACCTGATAAATACCATGTGATGTCACATATAGTCTGGCATTTTCGGTTTTTTGACCGGAGAAGTTTTCCGGTAAGGAGAAATTTTTTCTGAGATAGCTTGCCGGACGCTTTGGCTTGTGTTCCTGCTCACTTTCTTCCGTTTGACCTTCGGGATTAATCCATTTTGCTTTCCAATCACCGGTATTCAGCAAACCCATTTCAAATTCAGCTATTTCGCTCCAAACATCGGCCTCATTGTTTTCATCCCAAAGTCTTACTTGCCAACCAACAATTTGTCTGCTCTTTAAAGGCATGGAAAAATTGGTGTGCATGACATTTGTTTGCACTTTACCGCTGTTCCATATTTCATGGTTAGCAGAAAAGGCTCTAATTTCATAAGCGGTTTGCGTAACGCCACCCTCGCATATCCAAGACAAAAACGGCTTTGCGAGATCAATTCCCATAGGATTTTTCATGTGCTCCGTTTGCAATCGAACTGCTTTCATCATATATCTCCTTAATGTTCATGATAGATTTCAGTGGAATTTGTAATGCTCATCAAAACAAAAATCTTTGCGTAAGAAATCGATAAGAATGTCACCTATTTGCTTTTACAAAACAACTTTATACTCCTTGGACTTTTATTGTACAAAGATTTTAAGAAATACGGTTATTAAAAATTAGAGAAACCAATCAAAATTTTATCCATTTCTCCTGATATGACTAATTTTTGGTTGTTCTCTACGAATTTTATTAATATAAAAATAAACTATGAATTATACTGGTTAAAAGTATAAAAGTTCGAAAGCTAACCTTTAGCGATATTCCGTTGTGAATCACAAGCTGAATTTTTATCACAAATAAGAGATTTTTTATTATTCACCACATGAATTTTTACTACATGAAAAAAATCAAAACCGACTGAAACCTGTAATCCCCAATACAGACAAATTATGCTATAGCAAACTACAGTAATTATAAAAAGGAGAATACATATGCGTACTGTTACGACCATAAATTTAGAATGGCGTTTTATCAAATCCTCTGTAAATGCAAAGGAGGCTGCTTTTACACCTGGTGAACCGGTTAACTTGCCGCATACCTGGAATGCGGCAGACGGCCAAGACGGCGGAAATGATTATCACCGCGGCACCTGCTGGTATGTAAAAAAATTTAAAAAGCCTGTTTTAGAGAAAAACGGAAGGGCATATCTTCAGTTTGAGGCAGCTGCCATGACCGCCGAGGTCTATATAAACCATCAAAAACTCACAAAACACGAAGGTGGTTTTTCCACATTTCGTGTAGATATCACCGACCATTTGCAAGAGGAAAATATATTGGTCGTTTCAGTGAACAATTCCGACAACGATGTTGTCTATCCACAGAAAGCTGATTTCACTTTCTATGGAGGCATTTATCGGGATGTCACTTTAATTACAGTGCCTGAAGTTCACTTCGCCATGAATTACTATGGCGCTCCTCCTTTAAAAGTGACACCCATCGTCAAAGAAAAAATCGCTGAAGTAACGGTCGAAGCCTGGTTATCCGGTGAAACAGATACTATTGAACTGACTGTGGACGGCCAAACGCAGCAGGCTAATGTAATACAAGGCTATGCAAAATCTGTATTTTATCTTGAGAATCCTCATTTATGGGACGGGCGAAATGACCCCTATTTATACACCGTGAAGGCTGAAACCAAAAGCGGAGATAAAGTCAGCAGCCGTTTTGGATGCCGTACTTTTTCGGTAGATCCCCAAAAAGGATTTTTCCTTAACGGACGCCCTTATCCCCTCAGAGGTGTCAGTATGCATCAGGATTGGCAAGGAGTAGGCAACGCTTTACAGCCAGAGATGCACCAAAAAAACATGGATATTATCTGTGAAATGGGCGCCAATACCATTCGTCTGGCACATTATCAGCACAGCCAATATTTTTATGACCTCTGTGATGAAAAAGGTATGGTGGTTTGGGCAGAAATCCCTTATATCACACAGCACATGAAAAAAGGCCGCAAGAATACACTGAGCCAAATGCAGGAACTCGTTGTACAAAACTATAATCACCCCAGTATTTTTTGTTGGGGACTTTCCAATGAAATTTCAGCCGCCAGTGAAGTAAATGAAGACTTGCTGGAAAATCACCAGTTATTAAATCAGCTTTGCCATGATTTGGATAAAACGCGGCCGACTGTTTTAGCCAATGTATTTATGCTAGAAATTGATAATCCTATTTTAAAAATTGCAGATTTAAACAGCTATAATCTTTATTTTGGATGGTATCTTGGAGAATTAACTCAAAATGAAGAATTCCTAGATTGCTATCATGAACTTTATCCGGACAGATGTATTGGTTTATCGGAATATGGGGCTGATGCCAATCCAAATTTTCAAACCTCGCATCCCGAAAGAGGAGATTATACCGAACAGTATCAATGTGTTTATCATGAACATATGCTTCATATATTTGAAACACGCCCATGGCTTTGGGCCACTCATGTCTGGAATATGTTTGATTTTGCGGCAGACGGGCGTGATGAAGGCGGCAAGCACGGCATCAACCAAAAGGGACTGGTGACCATAGACCGTGAATTAAAAAAAGATAGTTTTTATCTTTACAAGGCTTACTGGAGCCAAGAGCCTTTTGTACATATCTGCGGCAACCGTTATACAGAACGAGCCGAAGATGTTACCGAGGTAAAGGTTTATTCCAATCAACCGCAAGTGAAGCTTTATGTAAATGGAAAATTATATGAAACAAAGAACGGTAAGCACATTTTTTGTTTCCATGTTCCTCTTTCTGAAACAACCAAAATTGAGGCCCGTGCCGGTAAATGTCAGAGCCAAATGAGTATTCAAAGAGTATCAAAACCTAACGCCCGATATAACTATCACAGCAACGGTGACATTATAAATTGGTTTGAAAAAGAAAAAGTCAATACAGAATACTACTCTATCGGTGATACATTGGGAACATTGGAAGAACATCCTGAAGCACAGGCACTGGTACAAAAATTAATGACAAGTGCCAATATTAAACGAGGTGATGTAGCCGAAAGTGTAAAAGACAACCCGAGTCTAAAATCTATGATGAAAAAGACCTCTTTAAAAAGCATGATTAAACAAGCCGGCAATGCTTTTTCTTCTGAGCAGATTCAAAATCTCAACAAAGCATTGCAGAAAATAAAAAAAGCGGTGATAAAAAATGGCGGTTCATAGTTGTAAAAACAAATAACAAGGCTGCGATTTTACCGTTCAAAGAGGCCAGCATAGATATTTTCCCCTCCGTTAACTTATGAGCCATCTTGCCCGTCACAGTTTTTCACTTTACCGGAAATCAAAACATTGAGTTCACCCAAGCTATTCTCTGGTTTTTATGGATTCTTTGTCTGGCCAAACAATAAAAAAACCTCAAAACACGAATGTGTTCTGAGGTTTTTTTGGAAAACCATCTGTGAAGTCTAAATCTTAACGGGGAATTTTAACCGTGACATGATATTCCATGCCGGGTTGGATATTTCTCAAGACGTTGTCATCCAACCGCCTGTCCTTATGATAGACCTCCACAGATTCCGCCTCTTCAGACTGCACAAAATTCAGTATAACAATGGCACCTCTAAAGAATCTTTTTGCAGTTGCTTTTGTCCAATTTTTAGGCAGTTGAGGCTGTATCTTCAATCCCTCTGGAGTACCTTTTAAGCCAAATAATCCGTCTACTAAAGAACGATATACCCATGAGGTGGTTCCTGTATTGAACAGATGACTGGACCGCCCCGCCGTTCTGGGGATTTGACGATAAGCACCTCTGTAGTAATTGGGAATAAAGACAGGTAACTGACCTCTCCGAATAATATCTTCTTCATCTGGTCCGGGAATCATTTTACGGAGCAGCTGAAACGCATTTTCTTTTTCCCCTATCGCATACAGGGCATAAATATAGAAAATGGAAGCATGATTATAAACCGCACCGTTTTCGGCTGTACCGGGGTATTTTTGTGTTACTCTGCCTACGTCTTCCCGCATAGCGGTGTATGACGGCGCTAATTTTTCCACCCCATAGGGTGTTTCCAATCTTTCCTTGACGGATTTCATCAATTTAATTTTCTTTTCTGCATCAGCCGCACCGCTCAATAAAGACCAGCTTTGCGGATTGATAAAAATTTTTCCTTCTTTATCGGTGCTGATACCAAAACGTACATTATCATCCGTAATACCCCGGGCATACCATTCTCCGTCCCAAAGATATTGATTTACAACCGCGTTAATTTCATTTGCGGCAGCAGTAAGCTGTTCCGCCATTTCTTTCTTCTCCACGGTTCTGCAAATCTCCGCCCATACGCGGCAAATATAGGCAGTGGCAATGGTCAGCCAACCTGATACGCCTTTTCCCTTAAAACCAACCATATTCATAGGGTCACACCAATCACCCTGCCTGATATAGTTTAGCCCTCTTTCATCCCTGTCCCGAATGAGCCATTCGACCGCCAGGGTGATATGCTCAAAAACCGCAACCTGTTCGTCACTGTCGGCAAAGCACACCTTTTCTTCTAAAATGGCATAATCATTGGTTTCATCTAAGTATGTGCTAATGCATACAGGCAGCCATACACAATGGTCTGTATGCGGAATTTGATTGATATATTTTAATTCGGCTCCCTCATACAAGGTTATGCCATCCGGCATAGAACCGTTTTTATTCTGCTGACTGAGGGCATGCAGGAAAGCCTGCCTTGCCACTTGAGGCTTAATATAGGCCATACCCATGTTATCCTGCAAATAATTCCGTGTCTGCGGGTCAGTGGAAAGACGGTTGGTAATGCCATGGTAATACATTTGCCTGGGAAGCCAGTGATTCACAAAATTATCGAAACCGGCATCCGGAGTTTGAATTTCCAGACACCCTCTGCCTTCTGCGATATATTCGGCATATTCTGCCATAGCTTGCTCAAAGCCGTCTTGTTTTGAATTATCATTAAAAAATCTTTGACGGTGGACATCAATTTCTTCTTCGGTGCGCACCGCACCAAATAAAAATCTTAGGTTTGTTTCTTGTTTATCCTGCATATCCAGTCGATATTGTAAAGCGCAGGTTGGCATTTCATAATGAGAATCCCCATTTTTAAGCGTTTCTTCATGAATGGCAGAAGGATTGAAAATCCCCCCCTCTCCCTCAAAAGCCTCTTGGCTGATTTCCCAAGAAACTGGTTCTTGTTCTGCGGCTAGAAAAGTTTTGTCCGCAAAATTTTTAATCGTGTAATACTCTTTATATTTTTGATAAGGAGTAATGGAAGAGCAAACTATACTTTGCCGTTTGGCATCATACTTTCCGCTTTGGTTCATCCATGACATATATCCAACCGTAAAATTCGGATAAACGCTGACTCTGCGCCTACGCCCGGAATTATTCTTCACTTTAATTTGCCAAAGCTCCAAAGCATCTTCTACCGTCAGCGCCAAGCACATTTCAATCTCAATGCCTAGCCTTTGTATTTTCCAAAAAATCTTATCCTTGCCGACAGAAAACAGATATTGGTCCGGCATAATCCGCATCGGCTCATAGGGTGCTGAAAACAATTCTCCGGTTTCTTCGTCTTTTACATAAACAAAACGGCCGGGATGATGAGCATAATAAGGCTGCTCCGGCTGCATGAATGTCTTTGCCTCCAAATTGGGAGCATGTGAATATTTGGCGGGCTCCGGCTGCATAAATTGTGCGGTCGCATAACCCCTGCAATTGACCTGAATCATCATCTTTTGGTTCCATAAAAATCCCGAGGCTTTCGGCAGCAGGGTGGGATCTGTTAACAAATAGTATTGGTTATCCTGACTGGCATGAAACATTTTAATCTCCTCCTGAATTTCTGTCTTTTATTGTATTGTAAGGAATTTTCTTTTCTATTGCAAGTTAAAAACAGAATCACAGATGAAAAATCCCTGTGATTCTGTTTTCTTCTTTCATATTACCGCCTGACCGATATCATCTGTTCAAAAACAATATCTTGATGTTCCTATTGCTGCGTTAAGGATGAAAAACAGGTTTAATCCACTGTTTTTCCACTTCTTCTAAAAGGTCTTTATCATGTTTATAAGCCATGGCGGTATTATCCCCATAAATTAAACAACCCTTTTCTTTTTGGGTATATGCAGTCCACATAGGCAAACCCATTCGATTGGGATTGCCTGCATAAGCAAACTGTGCCCATGCCCCTGCCATTTCATCCTGTAATTTTTCTGTAACGCCTGGTTTACACATCGCCTCAACATACAAGGCATTGTGAAAGGTGAAGTGCAGTTCACCGTTATGGCCCAACAACTGCCCTCCCATATATGTACTTTCAAAGGCAAACATATAGTTATAAACAGGAGCTTGCGCTTCTTCGGTTCTTCGGTTTAAGAAATCCAGCAGCATAGGACGAATCAGGTTATCTACACAAACCGCATAGGAATAATCGATTGCAGGATATGCTTTTTGAAATTCTTTTTTAACCTGTTGGGCTCCCTTGCCAAAGTATTCTGTCAGCAGTGATAATTTTTTATCTTCTTCCCATTTTGTCTTATCTCCCTCTGGAATATATTCTGCAAACTCTGCCAGACAAGAACCTACTATAAGGGGAATATCTTTCGTTTCCGGTCGAAAACCAACATCAAGGGGAAATCCGGTATAATATTCACCGTCCGCCACAGGGCCCCACATGGTAAAGGTATTTTGAATTCCCATTTCTCGGGCAGCTGTCTGTATGGCCGCAGAAAGCTTTTCATAGTCCATCGTTTCAATTTCTTTAACAGCTGAAGAATCCAAACCCAGTAAAGCCATTGTTTTAGCTGCCAATAATTTTGCTTTTTCCTTTGATTGGCCAATACGAACCACACCGCTCTGGATAATGGCACGGTGATACAGACCATCGGCTGCCGGCATCTGCATTAAAGTGATGACCTTTCCGCCGCCTCCTGACTGTCCATATATCGTTACGTTATCCGGATCCCCTCCGAATTGAGCAATATTTTTCTTGACCCACTGCAAGGCAGCGACCAAATCTGCCATTCCCAAATTCGCTGAATTCCGATATCTATCACCAAAATCAGACAGGTCGAAAAATCCCAGCATATTCAATCTGTGATTTACGGTGACCACCACTGTATCGTATTCATTGCACATTTCAAATCCGTCATATGAAAACAAATGGGTAGCAGAGCCGCCGCTGTAGGCACCTCCATGAAGCCACACCATAACAGGACGTTTGGCCTGTGAAGAAATTGATTTTGTCCAAATGTTCAAATTTTGACAATTTTCACTTACAGGACCGTATCGATTAGGTATCATAAGCTGATTCATGTCGTTCCTGCCCCGGATGGAATAAGTCATTTCCGGACAGCCACAACCATGGCTGTGGGCATTTTTAACGCCCTCCCAAGGCGCAACGGGCTGCGGCATATGAAACCTTTTTGCATAGGCATACTCAACTCCTTTAAAACAATAAACTTTATTGGAGATGTATCCCCTGATTTTACCCGCTTCTGTTTGAACAATCGGCTCAGACTCCGTACATACAAAACTCTTTATCTTTCGGTTAACCATTTCTTTTTCTCCTCCTATAATTGTTGTAGTGCTTCACGCATTTCTTGATAAGGATCTGTTTCTGTCCGGCATACATCATCAAAAATCATAACCTGTTTGTCCCTTGTTGTAAATTCCGGCCATGATAAATTTGCGGTAGACGGATTGCCGGAGCGTATAAAAGCCGCCCATGCATGTGCCATTGTTTTTGATATCGATTTGCATTCAGGGTGCAAAACAACACGCATCTGCAAAGGAAGATCTGCCGTATGCCATGCATATTTTTTCTCTGGTATTATTGGATGCGGAGCATCATAAGCCACCATATAGTGATAGACCGGTGCGGCCCCTTGTTTTGCCTTTGCCATTGCCTGATAAAATGCTCCACCCCCTAAAAAGCTTGACAAAGAAATTATTTTCAGATAGAGGTGAGCGGCATCATCTTGTTTCCGATTGTGTTTCTTAAACACTTCGATGATTTTATCCACATTTTGTTCCGTAATCGGTGGTAAGAAACCTCCATGGGAATTGCCGTTCTGCGTTAAAAGGGCTTCTCTTAACGTGTCCCATGTGATCGTAAAGGCACTCGGAGGAGAAAATACAGCCAATTCATCATCTGAGGCTCCTACTAGCAATGGTATTTTAGCTGAAATTTCGGGAGCAATAAATTCCTCAGCGGGATTAAAACATAAATTAATCTCATCTGCCACAGGAGAATACTGCATCATATCCCCATTTACAGCCTTTTTTGCCGCCTCAAGCAATTCTCTTGCCGGAACAGCACACAACTGATTAAGATGTTCTTTTGAAAGATTCAGTTCCTTTAAAATAGATTCTGCCAGTTTTGTACCTTGTTGAATACCGGTTCTCCCTATTGGAGAAGATCCACTTTCCACAATTGCTGATCGGAACAAACCCTTTGCCTTTTCCATCGCCAGTAAATTACTGACCTTCATTCCGCCACCGGATTCTCCCATAATGGTCACCTTATTAGGGTCACCTCCAAAAGCTGCAATATTATTTTGTACCCATTGCAAAGCCAAAACAATATCCAGTATACCAGCCATTCCCGACTCGGCATATTTTCTATCAAATTCACCAAGATGCAGATAGCCAAAAACATTCAATCGATGGTTAATGCCCACAACGACAATATCCTCTTCACGAGCCCATTGATCGGCTCCCAGTACTAAGCTGCCTGAACCCGTAGCAAATCCCCCGCCGTGTACATAGACCACTACCGGGCGCTGAAGGTCATCAATTCCCGGTGTGACGACATTCAGCACTAAGCAGTCTTCATTTTGCTGTTCCTCCTCCACACCGAAAAGCTGAGGATTACCGCCGCTGAAATAAGGGCCGAATCCGTCGGCACCCGATATACTGCATCCAAATTGCACGGCAGTATAGCCGTTCTTTGTGCAGTCATATATTCCGTCCCAATTTTCAGCCGGCATTGCCGGCAAAAATCTTCTTTCACCGGAACATCCGCTCCCATAGGGAATTCCGCGGAATATCGCCACCCCCTCACGATTTTCTCCCCGCACTTTTCCACATACTGTTTCAACAACAGGATTTCTTTCCGTAACCGTTCCAAAAATCGGTTCTCCGTATAATCTCATTTTCTGCTCCTTTCACAACACTGTATTGTTTTTTACTTTACTCATAAGATGAATCTGTTAGGTTTATTTTAATAACTGCCTCGGTA
>URPG01000033.1 GCA_900549675.1 uncultured Oscillospiraceae bacterium
GGCATCGACCGTTTCACCCTCTTGCAGGGTTAGTTCAGGAATAGCGATGTCACGGTGCAGCAGATAGGCGTCTACAAAATGAGAACGGCCTTGGGTGGTTCCCAAAAAAATCAGTTCGTCTTCTTTTGCGGTGATTCCCGTTTCTTCCTGCAATTCTCTGACAGCCGCCTGTCGGCTGGTTTCACCGGCGATTGCGGAGCCACCTGTGATTTCCCATTGGTTCGGATATTTTTCTTTATGGGGGTCACGCAGGGTAATCAGTATTTCTTTATTGCTGTTGACAGTCCAAATTTCAACTACAAGATGATATTCATTGGGATTTAGCGGTGTGCCGCGCAGATGAGTACGGGATAAAGGGCGCCGCATTTTGTCGAATAGGTCCCACATTTCCATTAAGGTCACTTCCTGATTTTAGAAGATATAAATTTACTTTAATTTATTTTCGTAAAGCATAGAAATTGTGTCGTGTAAAAATAGAATCTCTTTGGAGTTATAAAAGACATTTGCTGTAAAAGTATTTTTGGTAAGGATTACCGGCAAGAGGAACCCTCATAAGAACCAGCCTTAAAAGACAAGTGGTTTTTTATTTTGGTAGGTACAAAAACGAAAAGATAGGTTGCCGTGAATTTGCTCTTCCGAACAAGATTGCAGAGTCCAATTGTCATCTTCGTCTAAATTCGGGAAAAAGCGGTCGGCGTCAGCCGGTTGATTTACTTTGGTGATATAGGCAGTTTGACAATAAGGAAGAAATTGCCGGTAAATGGTTTCTCCGCCAATGATATAGATATCCTCAGACGGTATTTTTTGTGACTGAATATACGCAAAAACATCGTTTAAGCTATGGCAGAGAATAAATCCTTCCGGGGAGAGATTTTGACGGGACAGCACGATGTTTACTCTTTTGGGAAGCGGTTTGCCGCCGGGGAAAGACTTTAGTGTGCTGTGTCCCATGATGACCACGTGATTTTTGGTGGTTTCACGAAAAAAAGCCATATCAGGGGGAAGATGAAATAACAATTGATTGTCTTTCCCGATTCCCCAATTTTCACTCACGCATAAAATGCAATTCATAGAATTCTCCTTACGAACAGTTGCTTGTTTTATTCAATTACAATTAGTTATATGGCAACCGGAATTTTAGTTTTAAAAGGATGGGTTTGATAATTCTCAAAGGTGAAATCATCCACCGTAAAATCATAAAAATCTTTAACGTCCGGATTCATACGAAAGGTCGGAGCGGGGAAAGGTTCTTGGGCAATGAGTTTTTCTACCAAAGGGATATGCTTATCATAGATGTGAGCGTCTGCAATGACATGAACAAATTCACCGGGAATAAATCCGCTGACTTGTGCCAGCATATGTACGAGTACGGCATATTGTGTCACATTCCAAGCGTTGGCAACAAGCATATCCTGTGAGCGCTGGTTTAAAATCGCACAAAGACGGTTGCCGCTGACATTCAGTGTTAAACTGTAAGCGCAGGGATAAAGATTCATCTCCGATAAATCAGCGTGGACATAGAGGTTTGTCATCATTCTTCGCGAAGCAGGATTATGCTTTAAGTCGTATAAAAGGCGGTCGACTTGGTCAAACATTCCTTCTTTATATTTGTGCTTTACGGAAAGCTGATAGCCATAGGCCTTGCCGATGGTGCCGTCCTCGCCAGCCCAAGAATCCCAGATATGACTGTTCAAATCGGCAATACGGTTTGATTTTTTCTGCCAAATCCAAAGCAATTCGTCAATGGCGGCACGGTAATTGACTTTTCTCAAGGTGGGAGCCGGAAATTCCTTTTGCAGGTCATAACGATTGACCACCGCAAAGGATTTAATCGTATGGGCAGGTGTGCCGTCTTCCCAATGCGGGCGAACTTTTTGGTCTTTATCCCATGTGCCGTTATTTAAGATGTGCTTGCAATTTTCTATAAATATATAGTCGTAATTACTCATTTGTAAATTCCTCTCAGCAGTTCATAGACTTTTATCTAATGATACAATAAGTTAAACAAAAAAACAATTATAAATCAAAGATATCCAAGGAAGATAAATGGGCAGGCAATGAAAACACATAAAACTTTACAAAATTAAAAACAATAAAAAGACTGAGATAAAACTGCATAATTTTCCTGTCTTTACAAACAATAACAGAGCAAACAAATTTTATCAGTCAAGGATGTGTGTATATGAAAGCTACGGGAATCGTGAGAAGAATAGATGATTTAGGCCGTGTAGTCATTCCAAAGGAGATCCGCAGAACGCTGAAAATTCGTGAGGGAATGCCCATGGAAATTTTCACAGAAAGCACGGGCGAGGTCATTTTGAAAAAATATTCTCCGGTAGGAGAAATGAAACAAATAGCTGAGTCTTATGTAAAAACACTGCATAAGCTTACCGGATTTAGTGCTGCCGTCTGTGACACCGAGCAGATTATTGCCGCCTCCGGTGCCGGAAAAAAAGATTTGGTCAATCGTGATATTTCTACTGTGTTGGAAGAAATGCTGAGAAACAATATATCGCTTACCTCTCCTCAAAAAAGTATTGTGATGACCAAAGAATCTCCCGCTGAAGCGGTGGCAGTTTTTCCCATTACATCGAATGGAGATGTGTTAGGCGGCGTAATATTAATTAAAGGTGAAAAGAACACAGAAAATCCTGAACCGGCAGTTATTGAGCTGGTAAGAGCAACGGCAATGTTATTTTCTAACCAAATGGAAGAATAATCTTTTTATTTTTGCATAAATCTAGCGTATAGACTTGCTTTTATGCAAAAGACATGGTATAATATCTATGATTTAATACGTTGTGAGGCAAAAGAGTGGGGTGACCCGCTCTTTTGTTTGCTTTAAGGAGGCAGAGCTTTGGAAAAAGCAAAGAAAAAGTTAAGTACGGCAGAGGCCGTTTTGGCACTTGCCAAGCCACTGGCAGAAGAGTTGGGGCTTAGCATTTGGGATGTCGTTTTTCAAAAGGAAGGCAGTGATTGGTATCTTAGGATTTTCATTGATAAAGAAGAGGGCATTTCCATTGATGACTGTGTGGATATGACGCAGGCCATTAACCCGGTACTCGATAAAGAAGATCCGATTCAACAAGAATATACCTTGGAGGTTTCAAGCCCGGGGATGAATCGAAAATTGACAAAGCCTGAGCATTTTGCGTGTTATCTGGGTGAAATGATACGTGTGAAACTGATTCGTCCGCTTGAAAACGGAGAGAGGATACTGGACGGTGTTCTCTTGTCACTTCATGAGGGCGGTGCAGTGGAATTGCAAATTGATGAAGAAACCACTGCCACAGTGGAAAAAAAAGAGTATTCCTCTGTTGTTTTGCTCGAAGATGATTTTGCATAGATTTGTGATGAAAAAATTAAATTTTAAATTTACATTGAGAATGGAGTTTTAGAAAAATGGCAAGACGGAAAGAACCTGAAGTCAACCACAAACAAGAGATGTTTTTGGCTCTCCAGCTTTTAGAAAAAGAAAAGGGAATACCTGTTGATTTTATGATTGATAAAATCAAAAAGGCAATTCAAACAGCCTGCAAAAATAACTATGAAAATGAAAATGTTGAAATTGAAATCAATTTGGAAACAGGTGCATTTGAAGTTTATTTAATGAAAGAGGCTAAATTGGTTGTTGAAAATCCCAATAAAGAAATTCAATTGGACAAAGCACGAGAGAAAAAGGTACTTGCCAAAGAAGGCGATATGATTGGAATTAAACTGGATACCCACCAGTTTGGCCGTGTGGCAGCACAAACCGCCCGTAATATTATCCGTCAGGGAATTCGTGATAATGAGCGCGGACAGATGATTCAGGAGTTCCAAAGCAAGCAGCAGGAAATTGTGACCGGTTTGGTTGAAAGAATCGATCCCAGAAATGGCTCAATTTCTTTGCGAATCGGTAAAGCAGAGGTTGTTTTGCCAAAATCAGAGCAAATTGGAAATGAAAATGTAAAAGAAAATGATTATATCCAAGTATATGTAGTTGACGTAAAAGAAACTGAAAAAGGACCTAAGGCCATTATTTCCCGTACACACCCGGATTTGGTCAAGCGTATGTTTGAAAAAGAGGTTCCTGAAATTTTTGACGGAACAGTTGAAATTAAGGCAATTTCTCGTGAGGCGGGCTCCCGCACGAAGATGGCTGTGCTCAGTCACAACCCGGATGTAGATGCTGTAGGTGCCTGCATTGGTGCCAGAGGAACCCGAGTGGCAGAGATTGTAGATGAACTCTGCGGTGAAAAAATTGATATTATAGAATATAATGAAGACCCCAAGGTTTTTATTGCGGCGGCTCTTTCGCCCGCTCATGTTGTGTCCGTTGAAATTTTGGATGAAGAGCAAAATTCATGCCGTGTCACTGTGCCGGATAACCAGTTATCATTGGCCATTGGCAATAAAGGGCAGAACGCCAGATTAGCTGCAAAGCTGACCGGTTGGAAAATTGATATCAAACCCGAAAGCGGCTTCTTTGGAGAAGAATAAAATATAGATTCATAGAGGAGGGAGTTTATGCGTCCGAAGAAAATACCAATGAGAATGTGTCTTGGCTGCGGGGAGATGAAACCCAAAAAAGAGTTGATTCGCGTAGTAAAGGCACCGTCTAAAGAAGAAATGGCAGGAACAGTACCGGAAATCTCTATTGATGTAACAGGCAAGAAGCCGGGTCGCGGCGCATATCTCTGCCGCAGCCTTGCTTGTCTGAAACAAGCGAGAAAAGCCCGGCGTCTGGAAAAAGCCTTTGCTTGCAAAATTCCGGATGAGGTGTATGATAAAATGGAAGGGGAGCTTGCCGATGCCGCAGACACAGACGGATAAAGTACTTTCTATGCTGGGGATTTGCCGCCGTGCGGGTAAGCTCGAGGCAGGTTTTGACCTTGTCTGTGAGAAGATAAGAGAGAAAAAAGCTTATCTGACATTAACGGCACAGGATATTTCAGATAAAACCTTTAAGAATTTAAAATATGAGGCAGATAAACAAAAAATTCCTTGCAGGAGAATCGGTGCAGACAGAATTTGTTTGGGAAAAGCCTGCGGGATAAAGGCCGGTGTGCTGGCAGTCACAGATGAAGGAATGGCAAAGGCACTGCTAAAGTTGATGCAAGAGTCGACCGAAGGAGGAGTGTAGACGATGATGATTAAATACAGAGTACGTGAAGTAGCGCAGGATTTAGGCGTTTCAAACAAAGAAATAATTGATTTGCTGGCAAAATATTTTCCTGATGAGCCCAAGAAATATATGACAGCTCTTGAACCCCAGGAGTTGGATGTTATCTTTGAGCATTTCACACAAAAACATAATATGCCGAATTTCGAGGCTTACTATGCACAGAGAGATCTTCCTAAGGAAGAACCTAAAAAACAGGTAAAAGATGTGAAAGAAGAGCTGGCGCAGAAATCCAAAAAGACTGAAACTGATACAACGGCCAAAGCAAAAAAATCTGCTGCGGCAGAAAAAATTTCGCATAAGCAAGAAAATCCTTCCGGCAAGGCGACTGAAAAAGTGCAGAAAATGGAACCTAAACACCCGCAAGCACCTGCAACACCCGAAAAAGAACATCAAACAAAACTACAAGCTGAGAGCAAAAAAGAGGTACCGGTGAGAAAAGAGAATTCAGAATCAAAGCAAGTACAGACTAAACCGCAGACGCAGGAAAAAGCAACGTCCGCCAAACCTAAAAAAGACCAAAAAGCAAAGCGTGCTCCAAGAGAACAGATGCAGACCATTAAACCAAAGGCAGCTCCGATTACGGAAAAAGTGTCGGTCAGTGAAAATGCACCGGCCGCCAAGACCGACCGCCGTGTGGTTGACACCAGACAGTCCAATGTGAATATCGATAAATATAACGAGAAATATGATAAGCTGGCAGACCAAAAGGTGAAGAGTGATCATATCGTCACCAAGCAGAAATTTACCAATCGTAATTCACAGCGCAGAGGAAACCAACGCCGCGGCAGAAGAGAAACGGAAGCAGAGCGTCTGAACCGTATTGCTATGGAAAGAAAAGCCAAGCAAATTACGATTGAAATTCCCGAGGAAATCACCGTCGGTGAATTTGCGCTGCGACTAAAAGTAACCGCCGCTGAAATTATCAAAAAGCTGATGGGCTTAGGCGTATTTGCTTCCATTAATGACGTTATTGATTTTGATACAGCCACTTTGGTTGCTGAGGAATTTCATGCCAAGGTTGAAAAAGAAGTTATTGTCACCATTGAAGACAGAATTATTGATGACAGTGAAGACGACGATGACAACCTGACAACCCGCGCGCCTATTGTTGTGGTTATGGGTCATGTTGACCATGGTAAAACTTCTATTTTGGATACCATTCGCCACGCTAATGTTACCAGCGGAGAAGCCGGCGGTATCACACAGCACATCGGTGCTTACAGCGTAAAAGCAGCAGGCAGAGATATTACTTTCTTAGATACGCCCGGACACGCCGCCTTTACCACCATGCGTGCCAGAGGCGCCCAGGTGACAGATATAGCGGTATTGGTGGTGGCGGCAGATGACGGCATTATGCCGCAAACCATTGAGGCCATTAACCATGCCAAGGCTGCCGGTGTTTCGATTATTGTAGCCATTAATAAAATGGATAAACCTACCGCTAACCCGGAGAGAATCAAAGAACAGCTCACGCAGTATGAGTTGATTCCCGAGGATTGGGGCGGTGATACTCCTTGTATCCCTGTTTCTGCGCATACTAAAGAGGGCATTGATGACCTTTTGGAAATGATTACGTTAATTGCGGATATGAAGGAACTGAAAGCAAATCCTGACAGAGCGGCAAAGGGCACCGTTGTTGAGGCCCGTTTGGATAAGAGCCTTGGCCCGATTGCAACTGTGATCGTGCAGAACGGCACACTGAGAAAAGGTGACATTATTGTAGCCGGTACGACGGTTGGACGTGTGCGTGTCATGAAAAATGACAAAGGTGAGCGTGTGAAAGAGGCCGGTCCTTCCGTTCCCGTTGAAATCACAGGTTTGGGAGAAGTGCCCACCGGCGGTGACGTATTCAACGTCGTTACGGATGAACGTTTGGCAAGAGAATTAGTTGACCAAAGATTAACGGCCCAAAAAGAAGAGCAGTTTAACGCTCAAACGAAAATTACTTTGGATAACTTGTTTGACCAAATGAAAATCGGTGAAATGAAAGAATTGAAGATTATCGTGAAAGCTGACGTGCAGGGTTCAGTAGAAGCGGTGCGCCAATCTCTTGAAAAACTCAGCAATGATGAAGTGCGCGTGAATATTATTCATGGTGCGGTTGGTGCTATCAATGAGAGCGACGTTATGCTGGCAAATGCTTCCAATGCTATTATTGTTGGCTTTAACGTAAGACCTGACGCAGTGGCTGAGGATAATGCCAAGCGCGATGGTGTAGATATGCGTATGTACCGGATTATTTATGACTGTATCGAAGAAATTGAATCTGCGATGAAGGGTATGCTAGCGCCTAAATTCCGTGAAGTGCAGTTGGGTAAGGTGGAATGCCGTGAGGTTTATAAAATCTCCAGCGTAGGAATTGTCGTGGGTTCATATATCCTGTCGGGTAAAGTTTCGAGAAATGCACAGGTTCGTGTTGTGCGTGACGGAATTATCATTGCCGATGATAAAATTGCCTCTTTGAGAAGATTTAAAGACGATGTAAAAGAAGTTTCAGAAGGCTATGAATGCGGTATTTGCTTAGAGAAATTCTCTGATATTAAAACAGGAGATATTCTTGAGGCGTATGAAATTCAAGAATACAGAGAAGACTAAAGATGTGCATAATGAACCTCTCAGATTCGAGCTTGTAAAAGTGAAGAATGGGGAGGTTACTTGTGTATACAATGAAACTTGGTATAGTGTGCTATGATAAACGTATAATAAAGTTGATTGATTAATGAAATTGTCTAAAGATATCAACAGATATCAACGTGAGCGGAAAGCTCGTTGTTTACGGTGTATGAGAAGTGCGTAAGCACGGGTAACGCGACATGAGAGCACAGGCACTGTGCGGGTAACACGACATGAGAGTGCAGGCACTGTGCTGATTTAGCGTATTCTGTATCGGACTAAGATGTCAACGTGAGCGGAAAGCTCGTTGTTTGCGGTGTATAAAAAGTGCGTAAGCACGGGTAACGCGACATGAGAACACAGGCACTGTGCGGGTAACACGACATGAGAGCACAGGCACTGTGCTGATTTAGCGTATTCTGTATCGGACTAAGATGTCAACGTGAGCGGAAAGCTCGTTGTTTGCGGCGTATAAAAAGTGCGTAAGCACGGGTAACGCGACATGAGAACACAGGCACTGTGCTTAAGGAGGAATTTGATTTGAATAAAAGAATAGAACGTACCAATGAAGATATCAGACGAGAACTGTCGGCTATTTTGCGTGAAGTAAAAGACCCGAGAGTGAAAGATTGCTTCTTGAGTGTTGTTCGTGTGGAAGTGACTAACGATTTGTCCTACTGTAATGTGTTGGTCAGTACCATGGAAGGTATGGAGAGAACCCAAGAGGCCGTAAAAGGCTTAAAATCAGGAGCCGGGTTTATCAGACGTGAGCTAGGTCATCGGCTCAAAATACGTCATACTCCGGAACTTATTTTCAAAGCTACCGACGCCATTGAATATGGTGCTAATATCTCTAAATTATTAAATGATTTAGAGAAAAAAGAAGAGAAAGAGTAAAGTAAAATATAAACCGGCTTGTTTTTAGAGAGGGAAAAATAGTTATGATAAATCAAATTGCCGCCAAGTTGTACGAGTGGGACCATATTTTAGTGCTTAGCCATATTTCTCCTGACGGAGATACGCTTGGCTCCGCTTGTGCTTTGCTAAGGGGACTTCTGCAAAAAGGAAAGAAAGTAATGTTTCGCTGCGGTGATGAAATTCCCTCTAAATATCAGTATCTCTTTGAAGGACTGAAATTGTCTGATTTCCAGCCGAAATACGTTGTTTCGGTGGATGCGGCAGCCCTGCATTTGTTGGGACAACCCGGAAAAGACTATGAGGGTAAGATTGATTTGGCAATTGACCATCATATCTCCCATACCCCTTTTGCAAAAATAGAATATGTAGATGCCACCTGCGCTGCCAATTGTGAAATTATCTACCAGCTTTTAAAGGCAATGAATGTTTCTATCGATACAGCAATCGCAAATGCCATTTATACGGGTGTGACGACAGATACAGGATGTTTTCGTTACCGCAGTGTGACGGCACAAACGCATCGTATTGGAGCTGAGATGATTGAGTCAGGTGCTGACAGCGGCTGGATAAACCAGGTGATGTTTGAAACAAAAACCAAGCAGCAAATAGAGGCTGAAATTTTGGCACTGGGATCCATTGAGTATTTGTTGGATGGTAAATGTGCCATGATCGCTGTTACAAGGGAACTCATGGAGAAGACAGGAATCAGTGATGGAGATTTAGACCCAATTGTGGCTAGACCCAGACAAATTGTAGGCGTTTTGATTGGTGCCACGCTGAAAGAAAAAGAGGGTGGGTTTAAGGTTTCTGTTCGGACAAATGAACCTGCCAATGCCTCCGCCATCTGTCAAAAACTTGGGGGCGGCGGACATAAGGCGGCGGGCGGCTGTTTTATCCCGGGTGACTTGGAAACCGCCAAAAAAGCGTTTACAAAAGCTTGTCAAGAATATGCAGAGGAGAATGGTCTATGAATGGCTTGTTGGTTGTGGACAAACCCAAAGACTATACTTCATTTGACGTAGTGGCTGTGATGCGCAAGATAACAGGGGAAAGAAAAATCGGACATACCGGTACGCTTGACCCCATGGCAACCGGCGTGCTGCCTTTATTAATGGGCAGAGCTGCCAAAGCGGCTGATTTATTACCCGATACCAATAAAACATATCAGGCAAAGTTTCGTTTTGGAATCAAAACAGACACCGGCGATATTACCGGTGTCATTCAAGAGAAAAGCGATAAATTCATCAGTTTAGAAGAATTAAAAGCCGTACTCTCTTGTTTCAGAGGCGAGATTCAGCAGATTCCACCGATGTATTCAGCCGTGTCGGTCGGCGGCACAAGGCTCTATACATTGGCACGAAAAGGGATAGAGGTGGAAAGAGAACCCCGTACGATTCAAATTTCTGAATTGGAACTGGTTTCTTATCAATCGGAAAATAAAGTCGGTGTATTGAAAATCGAGTGCTCAAAGGGTACATATATTCGTACATTGATTGAAGATATAGCCCAAAAATTGGATACAGTTGGGGTAATGACGGCTTTGAGGAGAACACATGCCTGCGGATTTTCCTTGGAAGAGAGCCTCACACTGGATGAAGTAAGAAATTTGTCACAGCGGGGAGAATTATCTTCCCACATAAAAGTGGTAGACCAATTGTTTGCACACGAAGAAAAAATTGTGGTGTCAGAGGCGCAGGCAGTTCGCTTTCAAAACGGCGGTGCTTTGTCCTTGGATCGTTTAAAAAATATCAGTAGAAGCCAAAATCAGATTTTGCGTGTGTATTCACCCGAGAATTTGTTTTTGGGTTTAGGAAAAATCAATTTGCTGAAAAAAGAACTAGAAATAGTCAAATTATTTGCAGTTAAAGGCGAGTAAAAATGAAAATATGGAATCAAATCAATGAAATTTGTTTGCATCAACCTACTGCAATTGCATTAGGGGCATTTGACGGCCTGCATAAGGGACATAACAAAGTAATTCAGGCAGCCTTGTGTTCCGGGGCAGGAGAACCGTCTGTTTTCACATTTGAAAGGAATCCGCACGGCAATGCACAACTGATATTGTCCAAAGATAAAGAAACACTTTTGAACCAAATGGGAATTCAAAATCTGTTTTGTATTCCGTTTGAAACGGTGAAAAATGTATCGGCAGAAGATTTTTTGCAAAAAATTCTATGGGAAAAATGTAATGTCAGAATGATTTCCTGCGGAGAAGATTTTCGTTTTGGAAAACAGGCAAAGGGTAATGTAAAAATGTTGGAGGATTTTTGCCGAAGTCATAAAATTGAATTGTCGGTTCTTCCCGATATGAAAGCAAACGGGGAAAGAATCAGTTCTACGCAAATTCGCAAAGCCATTGAAGATGGTGATATCCATAAGGCGAACCAATTACTGGGGCGCCCCTTCAGTTTTACCCTGCCGGTAGTAAAAGGTAACCAGTTGGGGCGTACATTGGGAACACCGACGATTAATCAGCCTTTGCCGAAGGGATTCATCCTTCCCAAATTTGCGATTTATGCGTCTATGGCAGAGGTGGACGGAAAAAGATATCAAGCTGTGACTAATATAGGCGTAAAACCAACGGTGGGCTCCGATGTTGTTTTAGCAGAAACATGGATTTTAGATTTTTCCGGAGATTTATATGGGCAGTCCATTAAAATTGAACTGATTGAGTTTATTCGTCCGGAAGTAAAATTTGACTCAATTCAAGCTCTTAAACTTGCTATTTTGCAGGATGGTGAAATAGCGAAAAAAATACTTGCAAAAATGTAAAGATAAAATGGGATTTGTGGAAAAGAAGGGATGATTACCGTGGAGAAAAGACGGGTTCGGCTAGAAATCAATGGTGTTGTTTGCGGCTTAATTACGGAAGAATCCGACGAGTATATGGGTGCCTTGGCCAATGAAATCAGTGAAATGATGAATCAAGTGATGTCTGCCTCCCCTTTTATTACAAAAGAATCGGCTGCTGTAACCGCCGCCTTAATCTATTTGGATTCACAAAAAAAAGCAGAGGCCAGAGAGGCCGAAAAGAAAAGAAAGCTTGCTGAGATTGAAAAGAGGAATTTAGAGCTGGAGCGTCAAGCGGCTCAGCTTCGCAAAGAAAATAATCGATTGTCAGATGAATCGGCGGCTTTGTTCAAACAAATCGAAAATGGGTTTGACAGTGAAGAAAAACATAAACTGGAAGATAAAATTGCCGAATTGGAACTGAAATTGGTACAGGCAGAAAAAGAAAAAATGTCAGAAAATGCTAATCAATATGCCGAGATGCCGCCGGTGGATAAAAAAGTAAAACTGCGCAATCCACTGCGCCATCCAGAATGGGAAGAAAATAACTTTGTCACATTTTTTGAAAAAAAACAGGAAAAATAAAATTGAAGTTTTGGCTCCTGCCGGCAGTACGGAATCCTTGCGGGCGGCTGTTTTTGCCGGAGCTGACGCGGTTTATTTGGCGGGGCAGTCTTTTGGTGCCCGAGCCAGTGCCATTGAACTCC
>URPG01000034.1 GCA_900549675.1 uncultured Oscillospiraceae bacterium
GAAAAGAAAAAAATCATAGCCTCAGGCTTAGCTCCTATCTTGGACATGGAAGAAGAAGAAATCTATGAAAAAGCCAGTCAGAAGCTTTATTTCACCTATCTGAAAAGACGTGTGGAGAGTGATGTAAAAGACGCTATCCTGAAATTTTTAAAAGATAATAAAATTAGCAATGGCGTATATTTAATTGATGATTATAAACGCTATTATAAATACGGTACTATGGCATCTACTGTTTTAGGGCATACGGGCGCAGAGGGAACCGGGCAAAACGGTATTGAATATCAGTATAACAAAGAACTCAGCGGAACGGCAGGCAGAATTATGAGTGCCAAAAAAGCATGGGGTACAGATATGCCGTTTCAATATGAACAGATGGTGGATGCAAAAGATGGCAATAATTTAATCTTAACAATCGATGAAACTGTGCAGAGCATTATGGAAAAACATCTGGAAGAGGGGATCAACCGATTCAATGTAAAGAACGGTGCGGCTGCTATCATGATGGACATCAAAACAGGCGCTATAATTGGACTTGCCAGCAAAAATGATTATGACCCGAATAATCCTTCGATGATCAATGATGAAAACGTTCGCAGTGAAATTGAGGCTATGCCTGAAACAACAGAGGAAGAAAAAACCGCAAAATCAGAAGCTTATAATAATGCGATTTTTCAACAATGGCGAAATAAAGCCGTCACAGAGGCATATTACCCTGGTTCTGTTTTTAAAATTATCACTGGCTCTGCGGCGCTGAATGAGGGAGTTGTGACAGAGAATTCTACCTTTACCTGCACTGGTGTAGCTAGAATTCCTAACTATTCTCGTGGTATTTCTTGCTGGAAGCATTCAGGGCATGGAACGCAGACTTTTAGAGAAGGTTTGATGAACTCCTGCAACCCATTTTTTATTCATATCGGACAGGAAATGAAGGCGGCAACTTTCTTTAAATATTTTGATGCTTTTGGTTTTACGAAACCCTCCGGCATAGATTTACCCGGAGAGGCAACCAGTCTGTTTTTTGCAGAAGAAAAATTGACGCCGATTAACTTGGCAACAGCGTCCATGGGACAAAACTTTGGTATTAATGGAATTCAACTGATTAGTGCCATTTCAGCTGTGGCGAATGGCGGTTATATGGTGCAGCCTCATATTGTAGACAGAATTGTGGATAACGAGGGCAATATCGTCAGTAAGACAGACACAAGCTATAAAAGACAGGTAATTTCGGAAGAAACTTCTAAAATAATGGCAAGCATTATGAAAGATAATGCCTCACGCAATACAACGGGAACTGCCGGCGGCGGATATGTTCCGGGATACAATATAGCCGGTAAAACGGGTACTTCAGAAAAAGTGGATGAACACAGAAAAAATCCTGAAAGAGGAATGCAATATGTTGCTTCCTACGGTGGCTTTGCCCCCGCTGATGAGCCGCAATATGCACTTTTGGTGTATTGCGACGAACCGCAGGAGGGTAGTGGCGGTAATGCTGTAGCCGGACCTATCTTTTCTGCCATTATGGAAGAGGCATTGCCTTATCTGAATATAAAACCACAATACACACCGGAGGAATTAGAAGATTTAAATCAGGTTTCTCCAACCGTTGAGGGGATGACTTTAGCAGAAGCTTATCAATCATTAGACAGTATGAACTTAAATTATCGTGTTGTGGGCGATGAGGATGATGAATCCCTAACTGTTACGATGCAAATTCCCAGAGCAGGAGAGGCTATGCCGAAAAACGGAACGGTCATTCTTTATACAAAGAATTTTAACGAGGATTTGACAAAGACCACTGTACCTGATTTTATAGGCGCTTCACTGTCAGATGCACAATATTATGCGGAGGTCAATGGCGTACAAATCATCACCAGCGGCGGAGCGGCCGTGGATAAAGGCAATGTTGTGAGTCAAAGTATCGAATCAGGAGAAACAGTAGACAAAGGAACAGTTATTGAATTAAAATTTGCCGAAAATATTATTACAGATACTCCGGTGGTAAACTAGTAACCTTTAGTTCTGTGAATTAAATTTTATAGGCATACAGGAACAAAGAAAGGAATAACACAGAGATGAATAATGTGATTTATGTAGCGGCAGGATTCATTGCTTTTGCGGTAACAGCAATATTGGGCAAATTTATGATTCCGTTTTTGCATCGGTTAAAATTTGGTCAGACAATACGCGAGGTAGGTCCAAAATGGCACCAAAAGAAACAGGGAACGCCTACCATGGGTGGCATAATGTTTATCATCGGTATCACCTTGGCGGTGGCGATATCTTTCCCCCTGTTTGTTTCTTTGGGGTTGGAAGAAACGCCGCTGTTGAAAACAAAGACAATGGCAGGGCTTGGCATGGCACTGGCTTTTGGAGTCATTGGTTTTATCGATGACTATATTTCTGTGGTTAAAAAGAGAAATTTGGGACTGACAGAAAAACAAAAATTGGTTCTGCAATTTATTATTGTAGCTGTTTATTTGTTTACAGTGTCATTGGCAGGTGGAGGAACTACTACACTGATTCCTTTTATCGGCCGAATAGATTTAGGCTTTTTCTACTATATTTTAGCTGCTTTAATCATTGTAGGCATGGTCAATGCCGTGAACTTTACAGACGGCATTGACGGTTTAAACAGTTCAGTCAGCTTTTTTGCCTTTTTGGGATTGGCTCTTTGTGCCAGCATTGTTTCGTATACCGGTATCGCAATGCTCGGCATCGCTTCTGCAGCCGCTTGTATCGGCTTTTTGATTTGGAATTTCCATCCTGCCAAAGTGTTTATGGGCGACACCGGCTCACTTTTTCTAGGCGGAATCATGTGTGCGTTGGCCTTTGGCATGGATATGCCGATTTTATTGCTGCCAGTGGGCATTATCAGTGTTATAGAAATTCTTTCTGTGGTTTTGCAGGTGAGCTATTTTAAAGCTACGAAAGGAAAAAGACTTTTTAAAATGGCACCGATTCATCATCACTTTGAGATGAAAGGTTGGTCTGAGGTTAAAGTATGCGTGATATTCAGTGTCATAACGGTGCTTGGCTCTGTTATCGCTTGCATTGCTGTTTTATATGGACTATAAAAATAGAGAACAATTTTGATAGCAAAGAAATTTGTGCACATAATAAAATGTGAACTTTCTTGATAAAAAGATAGAAAGCCAACAGAAGGGGGAAAAGCCATGGATGCTGCCGGCAAAGCCGTAGGTGGTTATGAAAAAAGAAGAATGAACCCACCAAAAGATAGAACGAGAACTTCTGCAATTCAAAAAAAGCTCAAGGAGAAAAACTCCTTTTTCTCTCGGGGAGCCGGTATGGATTTGCCGCTTTTCTTTTTCATTTTAATTCTACTCTGTATAGGGCTTGTCATGTTGTTTTCGGCAAGCTTTGCCTATTGTTACTATAATTTTAACAACAGCTACTATTTTATTACCAGACAGCTTATATTTGCCATAGCCGGTGTCATTGCGATGCTGGTGATTTCAATGATAAACTATGATATTTACCATAAATTTGCTTGGCCCGTTTATGCTGTGGCAGTGTTATTGTTAGGTGCTGTTTTGGTAGTGGGAAAAGATGTTAACGGTGCAAAGCGCTGGATTGAAATTGGAGGTTTTCAATTTCAGCCTTCCGAAATTGCTAAATTTGCTTTAATTTTGGTTTTTGCCCATATGATTTCACAAAGAATCAATCAGATGAATACCTTTAAAAAAGGCTTTTTGCCTTTCATGGCTGCATTAGCAGGAATTGCAGGGCTAATTGTAGCCGAAAAACACCTTTCAGCAACGATAATCATTGTTTTAATTGGTGTGATTATGATGTTTATCGGCGGCACAAGAATTCGGTATTTTTTAATTCTGGGTGCAATTGGTCTTGGTGCATTGGCGGTGCTATTATTGTTTTCCGGTAAATTTGGTTATGCCAATTCAAGAATTGACGTATGGCTCAATCCCTTTGATCCCAATGCAGACCGTGACGCTACTTGGCAAATTCAGCAATCTTTATTTGCAATTGGCTCGGGTCAATTATTGGGTGTAGGGTTAGGGCAATCCAGACAAAAACATCTATGGCTGCCGGAACCGCAGAATGACTTCATTTTTTCTATTGTGTGTGAAGAATTGGGTTTTGTTGGTGCTTTGGTGATTATCATTCTCTTTGCACTTCTGATTTGGAGAGGCGTGTATGTTTCTCTTCATGCTAAAAATAAATTTGGTACAATGCTAGGGTTGGGCATAACTTTCCAAATTGGATTACAAATTGTATTGAATATTTGTGTGGTGACCAACACCATTCCCAATACCGGTATCAGCTTACCCTTTTTCAGCTATGGTGGTACGGCGTTAATGATTATTTTGGCGGAAATGGGTGTTTTATTGCAAATTTCGAGAAGCTCCAATATTGAAAAGACGTAAAGCAATGAATTGAAATTCTAGCGATTCTCATTTATAAAATTCGTTAGGCGTTGCAAAAAACAAGAAAGAGGTTTACAGAATCTATGAAAGTTCTGTTTGTTGGCGGTGGAACAGGTGGACATATCAATCCTGCACTGGCTATGGCGGGGTACTTAAAACGCAGAGAGCCGGATGCGGAAATTTTATATGTCGGCGCAGAGGGCGGTATGGAATGCCGCCTGGTGCCGGCGGCGGGATATGAAATCAAGACCATTAAGATTTCAGGATTTCAGCGGAAAATTACGTTTCAAAATTTTATCCGCAATGCGAAAACTGTCGTAAGAATGTTTACTTCGACAGCGCAGGCAAAAAAGATTATTAAGGAGTTTTCTCCGGATGTCTGTGTCGGTACAGGCGGCTATGTCAGCGGACCGGTGATACGGGCAGCGGCTAAGATGAAAATTCCCTGTGTTATTCATGAATCAAACGCTTATCCGGGTGTAACAACAAAGATGTTGGCTCATTCTGTGGATACGGTTATGCTCGCAGTGGAGGACGCTAAGAAATTTTTCGACAGCAAGGTAAACTGTGAAATTACAGGAAATCCTGTCAGGGCAGAGGTGCTTGAGGCGGCGAAAGAGGAATCTCGCCGTAAGCTCGGGTTAGATGACAGACCGCTTATCCTTTCTTTTGGCGGCAGTTTGGGAGCGGCGGCTTTAAACCGCTCTGTGGGAGAAATGCTGAAGCTGAGTGCCAAAGAGAAAAAATATCAGCATATTCATGGCTATGGCACTCATGATGATGATTTCAAAAAGCAGATAAAATCCTATGGTATTACAAAAGATACGGACCCTCAAATTCAGCTTTTAGAATATATTCATGATATGCCTACCGTGCTTTCCGCAGCGGACATCGTCATTGGCAGAGCCGGTGCCATGACATTGACGGAGATTGAAGCAAAAGGAAAAGCGTCTATTTTAATTCCTTCTCCAAATGTAGCAGAAAATCATCAATTTCATAATGCGAATGCTTTGGTCAATCGTGGTGCTGCGGAAATGATAGAAGAAAAAAATTTAAACGGAGAAATTCTCTTCAAAACCATTGAAAATATTATTAATACGCCCGGTAAATTGAAATCATTGGAAGAAAATGCCGCTAAATTGGGGATTCAAGACGCTGATATTCGTATTTATCATGTTATTAAAAAAGCAGTACGCACCAAAAAAAATTGATAGGCATAGAATAAACAAGTCGCTTTGTCACCGAATTTCCAGCAATTCATATAATGAAATATGCTGGAATGAGGGGTGTATGTATGCTTATTATTGATGGGCCCGTGGAACTCGGTGGTGAAGTTAAAGTGCAGGGAGCAAAAAACAGTACCTTACCGCTGCTTGCAGCAGCAGTAATTTGTCGTGGGCAAACTGTTTTGCACAACTGTCCAGCACTTTCAGATGTAGAAACAGCCATTCGTATTTTGGAACATTTAGGATATCAGTGCACAAGAGAGGGTTCAAGCCTTATTGTTAACAACGAAATGAAATGTTGTGAAATTCCGCCTGACTTGATGAAAGGAATGCGCTCGTCTATTGTTTTTTTGGGTGCGTTGGTTTCAAGATGCGGGGAAGCAAACCTGCATTTTCCGGGTGGATGCGAAATAGGGCTTAGGCCAATTGATATCCATATCTCCTCTCTTAAAAAACTGGGTGTAGAAATTGAAGAGAGCGGCGGCTGTTTGAAGTGCAGTGCTCCTAACGGTATTCGCGGCAATTATGTTTCTCTGCCGTTTCCCAGTGTGGGAGCAACAGAAAATTTAATGCTGGCAGCAGTTTGTTCTAAAGGTACAACGGTAATCTCCAATGCAGCAAGAGAACCTGAAATCAGCGATTTAGCACTTTATTTAAATCGTTGCGGCGGAAGAATCTATGGCGCAGGAGAAAGCTGTGTTATTATTGACGGAGTAGAAGAACTGCATGGCTGTGAACATACGATTATGCCCGACCGGATTGTAACCGCTACTTATATGGCGGCTGCGGCAGTAACAGGCGGAGATATTGTGATTCACGGGGTGAACAATACCCATATTATGCCGATGATGTCGCCGTTTGAAGAATCCGGCTGTTGTGTCAGGCAGTATGGTGATACTCTGAATATTATGGCACCCAAAAGATTAAATGCGATAAAACACATTCGCACCATGCCGTATCCGGGTTTTCCAACAGACGCGCAGCCTATAGTTATGCCGATGGCAGTGTTGGGGAAAGGTACCAGTATTTTAGTTGAAAATATTTTTGAAAACCGCTATAAATATGCTGAGGAGCTTAAGCATATGGGGGCCAATATTCGCATTGAAGGTAAGGTTGCCATTGTGGAAGGTGTAGAGAAATTACAAGGAGCGCCTGTTACTTCTTGGGATTTAAGAGGCGGTGCGGCTTTGGTAATTGCCGCTTTAGCAGCGGAAGGGCAGAGCAAAATCGTCGGTGAAGAATACATTTATCGTGGATATGAGAATTTAGAAGAAACATTTACCGCATTAGGTGGTAAAATAAAAAGAATAGAAGATCATCAGGTGCTATAAGGTCAAAAGGGTTTAGGGCGGAGGCAATGACCGCCCTTTTCTTTGAAAGACGAATGGACAAGCTGAATCAAGAAAAGGAAGGAGAAGGCGATGAGCTTTGAAGATAAACGTCAGAAACGGCAGCGGCCCAGCCGGGAATTTAGCGATATCGGTGTGAACATTGAGAGAACTCCCCCCAGACAGACACGTGCTGCCCCAGAGCGAGCGGACAGAAAACCTCCCTCCCGTATTTCACGCGGTATTGATTTAGAAGGTGTGCCTACCCGAACACCGCATCGGCCGCCTGATGCTGATTTTGATTTTCGCAGTTTTGGAGAATCATCCAGACCGTCCAGAATCATTCGTTTGGGAGATAGCAGTCCCGCTCCGCGTCCTGAAGAGTCTGTACATAGCCGCCAGAGGAATACAAGAGAGCGTTCTCGAGCAAAAAAATCGCAAGAAAAAGGTTCCAAAGAAAAAAAGAAACCCAAACAAAGAAAACCGCAATCTCAGAGAGAGCAATTTCGGGAATCATCGGTTTCTCCGCCGAGAGCCAGAACACAAACAAGAGGAAAACCTAAAAAACGGCTTAAGCCGCAGGTGAAACGTGCTTTAAGAAATATAATTTCTGTTTTTGTATTAGTAAGTGCGCTGCTGCTTTTTATTTTTCTTGTGTTTAAAGTAGATACGATAAAAGTCAGCGGGGAAAACCCTTATACCAATGAACAGGTCATTGAAGTCAGCAAATTGGAAAGGGGAGATAACCTAATCTTTTTGCCGGCAAAATCAGCCAAAGAAAACATTGCTCGTCGTATGCCTTATATCGAATCTGTGAAAATTAAGAGGAAATTGCCGGGAACAGTAGAGATTGTTGTTCATCCTTTGACAGTTGAAGTCAGTGTGGCAAAAGGACAACAGTGGATTTATACCAATCGAGAAGGAAAAATTGCTGAAATAGCAGATTTGCCGAAAAAGCAGACACTGGAAATAAAAGGATTACCGCTAAAAGAGCCGAAGGCGGGCGGGTTTCTGTCTGTTGAGGAGGAAGAAGCCGAAACAGCGTATCAAGAGATTATGCGTTCTTTACAAGAAGAAAAAGTTTTTTCGGACTGTCGTTCTTTGGATATGTCCAATCTTTATGATATTCGTCTGGATTATGCCAGTCGGATTGAAATAAAACTGGGAAGTACGGCGGATTTAGCCTATAAATTGCACTTTGCTTTTAATTTAATCCAAAATAATATTGCCGAAGATGAAAAGGGCACGCTGGATGTATCTCTTGTGAAGGAAAACAGCCGCGGTATTTTTACACCTGCTGTACAGGGAGATGGCTTAACAGACAATGGAAATAAAGCAGCAAATGTGCAGACAAATTCCTCAGATAATTCTCCCCAAGATACGGCAGACAGTGCAGGCACTTCGTCGCAGGGGGAAAATGATTATGCTAATCCGGAAAATGACACCTCAGTGCAAGATGGTACGGTGAATACAGATGATGATTCATTTGATGATGAGCAAAATTCTGAAAACGATGAGCTTACTGACACAGATGAGGGTACCGTAAACCAGGATAGCGACGATAATGTGACTGGATATAACGGAGTATAAGAAGGAACTAACTGTTCAATTTATCCAAAGGAAAGGAGAGAATATTTGATTTTTTAGGGTGTAAAGGGGTAAATGTTTAAAATAGTTGTGTTTTTTGAATAAACTTCTTGAAATTTTATCAAAAAAGTGATAGATTATACCATGTAGACTCAAATTAAACGTATTTCCCTTTACAGGCTGGAAAATAAGAAATGTGTTTGGTTGCCATAGAAAGAACTGGACTTTCAAATAAAAGAGAAATTTAGGAAGTAAAATAGGCCAAGGAGGAAAAATTATGCCTTTTGAAGTTGATAATTTACTGGATGAAACCCCACAAAAAATAAAAGTAGTTGGTGTCGGCGGTGGCGGCGGGAATGCCGTAAATAGAATTGCTATGGCTGGTGTAAGAAGTGTTGAGCTGGTTTGTATGAATACAGATAAGCAGGCCTTGCTTCGTTCACAGGCTGCGATTAAGGTGCAGCTGGGCGAAAAGCTGACAGCAGGACGCGGTGCGGGTTCTAAACCGGAAATTGGTGCAAAGGCGGCGGAAGAAAGCCAAGAAATAATTGAAAACACACTTCGCGATGCCGATATGGTTTTTGTCACAGCCGGTATGGGAGGCGGAACCGGAACAGGTGCCGCACCTAAAGTTGCTAAGATTGCGAAAGATTTAGGCGCTTTGACAGTTGGTATTGTCACCAAGCCCTTTGCTTTTGAAGGCAGACGCAGAATGGAACAAGCTGACGCAGGTATTGCAGCGTTAAGAGAGCATGTGGACTCCTTGGTAGTTATCCCCAATGAAAGATTGAAATTGGTTTCAGAAGAAAGAATTACACTGGCCAACGCTTTTCAGGTTGCCGATGATGTTTTAAGACAAGGCGTGCAGAGTATTTCTGATTTGATTCAGCTGCCCGGTATTGTCAATCTGGATTTTGAAGATGTCAAGTCTGTTATGCAGAATGCCGGTTATGCTCATATGGGCGTTGGTCATGCCAATGGCAAGGATAAGGCAGAACAAGCAGCTATGGCTGCTATCTCCAGTCCGCTTTTGGAAACCAAAATTGCCGGTGCCAGGGGTGTCATCATCAATATTACTTCTTCTCCGGATATCGCGCTGGATGAAATTGATACTGCATCACAAATTGTCACAGAACGTGCTCATCCGGATGCCAACATCATCTGGGGTGCTACCTTTGATGAAAATATGGAAGATGCCATGCATGTCACTGTCATTGCTACAGGCTTTGAAGGCATGAATGGCGAAGAAACTGAAAGAGCTGTTGCTCCGAATCTTTTGGATATCGATGAGGATGATTTCTTGGCAGAAACGATTACGGCGACACCAAATACCAATCGTTCTTCAGAACCTAAAGTGGATCCGGCTGTGATTGATGATGACGATACCTTCACAGATATTATGTCAATTTTTAATCGCAAATAGAGATAAATTAAATTCGATAATGATAAAACAGAAGATGTTGCTGATGAACCGCTTGGGGATCGGCGGCATCTTTTCTGATATGAGGAAGGAAAACAAAATGAAAAAATTGATTCAGGGTATTCATCATGTAGCCATTCGTCCGACCACTCAAAATTACCAAAGAACAATTTCTTTTTATACGGAAATTCTGGGACTTGAAATAATCAATCGCTGGGGAACAGAGGAAAAGCCAAAATGTATGATTTCTACAGGAGATAACAGCTGTATAGAGGTCTTGTCCGGAGGGAAATCAGATGATTTAGGAGAAGGGGCACATTCACATCTGGCATTTCAGACTCAATCTTTGGAAGAGCTTGTGGAACGTGTGCGGTCAGCGGGATATGAAATTACAACAGAACCAATGGAGATTGTGATTGAGGGTGAGAAACCGATTCCGGCTACTATTGCCTTCTGCAAAGGTCCTGTGAGTGAAACCATAGAGTTCTTTCAAGTCAAATAGACATATTTCTTTTGACTTTGACATAGAATAGGAGATAATACATGGCTACGATGAAAGTTTATGCAGATGAGATTGAAAAAGCGGCACAAGAGTTGCGGGCAGGGAATAGGGTGCTTTTTTCGGGTGTGGTTTACACCTCACGTGACGCCGCTCATAAACGGATTACCGAATTATTGGATAAAAATGAAGAACTGCCTTATAATTTGAAAAATGCTACTATTTATTATGCAGGCCCTACTCCTGCACCAGCCGGTATGCCAATTGGTTCCTGCGGCCCCACAACGAGCGGACGCATGGATACCTATACCCCTCGATTTTTAGATTTAGGTCTGAAGTGTATGATCGGCAAAGGAAAACGCAGTGAAGAAGTCATTGCAGCAATGGTACGCAATCAGGCAGTTTATCTATGTGCCATTGGCGGTGCGGGTGCTCTGGCGGCGAAATGTATCAAACAGGCAGAAGTGATTGCCTTTGATGATTTGGGCTGTGAATCGGTCAAACGATTGGTGCTGGAAGATTTTCCGCTCATTACAGCGATTGATTGCTTAGGAAATAATATTGTTCGGTAATGCAGAAGTGTTTTTGTAAACAAAACGGGGAGGGACAATGGATTTTTTGATGAAGCTTTGGATAAAAGAATATCCTGAGAAGGCACATGATACAACAGTGAGAATGAGATGTGGAAAATTAGCGGGAACCATCGGTGTAATCTCCAATATTGTGCTGTTCGGCATTAAGCTGTTGGCAGGTCTTATTTCCGGCAGTGTAGCGATGATTGCCGATGCGGTTAACAACCTGTCCGATTCTGCCTCTTCTGTGGTGACAGCCATTGGATTTAAGCTTTCTGAAAAGCCGGCGGACGATAAACATCCCTTTGGCCATGCTAGAATTGAATATCTTTCCGGTATGATTGTTTCGTTCCTGATTATTTTTGTTGGCTTTCAATTGGGTTTCTCTTCCATTCAAAAAATAATTCATCCTGAGCCAACACATTTTCCTCCTCTCGTGATTTTAGTCATTTCTATTGCACTTAAAATTTGGCAAAGTTTTTTTTATCAACAAGTAGGCAAGAAAATTCAGTCGTCAGCCCTTTTAGCTACAGCTGTGGACAGCCGCAATGATGTGGTTTCCACCGTTGTTATCTTATTAGGGGCTATTTTTACCAATTTCACGCAGATTAATTTGGATGGTTATTTAGGCGTTGCCGTAGCAATTTTTATCTTAATTTCAGGTGCACAATTGATTATGGAAACGGCTGATCCGCTTTTGGGAATCGCTCCCGATAAAGAGCTTATCCATAAAATTGTGGATAAAATTCTGTCCTATGATGGGATTTTGGGGGTACATGATTTGACGGTTCATAATTATGGAGAGGGCCGCTGTTTTGCTTCGGTTCACTGTGAAGTTTCGGCCAAAGAAGATATTATGAAGAGTCATGATATTATTGATAATATTGAACGTGATTTTGCTGATGAAATGAATATTCAGCTGGTGATTCACCTTGACCCCGTCATTACCGACGATGAAAATACCAATGCTTTAAAGAAAGAAATCTATGAGCAAATTCAAAAAATATATCCTAAAGCCTCAGTGCATGATTTTAGAGTGGTGTGGGGCATTACACATTCTAACGTTTTGTTCGACGTGGCGGTGCCTTTTTCA
>URPG01000035.1 GCA_900549675.1 uncultured Oscillospiraceae bacterium
ACTGCTTTTATTATATCATAATTTCCTATGTTAGTGGTATACCACTAACATAGGAAATTAATCAATTGTATTCTTTTCTTAGTGATATGACACTAGGAGGAAAAGATGAACACAAAAAAAGCAGTTCAAATTAGGATTTTGGAATTATGTAAGAAACATCAGCTTACCCCAAATGCTTTAAGCTATAAAGCCGGTGTACCGCAGTCTACCATAAAAAGTATTTTAAATAATGAAACTCAAAATGTTGGAATTGTAACCCTCAAAAAAATCTGTGATGGTTTTGAAATTAGTTTGCCTGATTTTTTTGATACAGATATTTTTAGAAATTTAGAGCAGGAAATTCGTTAATCTCAAAATTCTCACAATAAATATTCAATTCACCCGGATAACCTTATTACTAAGCGAGGATTATCCGGGTGAATTGAATGAATAAGCAAACCCAATTTGAAAAAATTGACTATGGGCTTATGATGGGTTGACATTTTTGCTCAATATGTGGTATATCTATAAAGCGGCTTGGAGTTAGTTAAAACTAACAAATGCTTACCGTGAAAAAGTGAAACGCTGAACCATTACAGAATAAAAAGTTATATTCTGTGAGATAGGTTCATGTTTTTTTGAACAGGAGGGAGTTCTATGTCAGGTTCATTGGATGTTTTGAAATTGCGCATATTGTTGTGCTTTTTAGAATCAGAGGAAAAAGGGTGTACCGTTACGGGGATTGCCAAAATACTTGGGGAAGAAAAATATACCATTAGCCGTATGTTAATGGCATTGGAAAAAGACGGACTAGTGGACCGTACGGACATTAGAAATCCAAAAATGACCGAGAAAGGTACACAAGAGGCCAAGAGGTATGCCGAGAGGATAGAAATTACACTCAATCGTCTGCTTTATGAGGGTGTGGATTTGGAAAGTGCCAGAAGTGATGCTTTTTATTGGGCACTTTATTCTACCGATAAAACTATGGAAACGGTGCGGGCGACAGAACAGCGATATCGCATTAAATATGAACTGCGGGGACAAAGCCGTTTTTCAGGCGATTTACTTTGCAGAAGATTTCAAGATGGTTCTTACCAATTTCCCTTTCTCATCTATCGTGAAAAATGGAAAGAGGGGAGCAATCTTTCTATGGCGAACAATGGGTTTGAACATCTCTGTGTTTTATATATTGAAAATGGCGTAGGTGTGGTTCGTCTGAGAGCAGTACGAATGAATCAACGGTCCGCATTAACCGGAAAACCCATGGCAGGGAGAGTTAAAAATCTGCAATACCTAGAAAACGGAGTGTTTTATGATGTAGAAAAAAACGGAGATATCATATCCTTTCCCGCTAGTGCTTTGAATTTTATCAATATTGGTTCGGGTTCTGGACAAATGCTGCATGGAAGTGTCTGTCTTAAAATGGAATGCTCTGTCGGTGAAATACATATGCCACAATCAAAGGCTATTTTTACATTATTCATTTAGAAATTTGTGTAAAATGACGAAAATAGAAAAAGTGTTGCGAATTTGCAATTTGTAATTTACCAATGAAATACAGACCTTATAAAAGAAAAAAATCGAAAACAGCTTGTTTTGTTGTAGTTGTGCTACAAAGATACCTGTAAATAAAACCGCGTATGTATGATATACTATAAACGTCCAATAATCAAAAACGCTTTCAGGCGTATTTTTTTAAGTCAAATAGTTAGTTTTAACTAATGCAAATGAATTGAATTTTAGTCTATAAAGTGCGGTTGGGAAAGCAAAAGGATAGTTTTTGAAACTGATTTTTTGTTTTTAAATTTTCAGAGATACTTCCGCTCAAAAGAAGGTTAAAAGGCATCCTTGAGTTAGTTAAGACTAATAAATTCCTTTTGCCGAGGAGACTTAATAAGGAGGATTTATAGATATGGCAACAATTAAACATACTTGGGCAAAACGCAGTTTGTCCGCTATTTTAGCATTTTTGCTGCTGTTTGGCATGAATATCATGCAGGTATCCGCAGCAGAATCAGACGCATTAACGGTGCCGGGTACTTATACGGTTCCGATAACATCTCTTGTTAGTAAAGCTCCACTGCCTGCGGTTCAGCAAGCGTTTGCAAAAGCTTTCGGTGATGAGGCTATTATAACAGTAGATGAGAACGGAAATAAAACAGCAACTGTGAATTCTTATCATATGATTATTGATTTCAGTGGTGAAAATCACGCTAATGTTTTAAGCGTAGCGGGGGGTGAAGTTTTATCCACTAAAATGGAAACCTATACCAAAGGTATGGGCGGAGCACTTGAAGATATCGAAGTGCCTGAAACCATTCGTTTCCCGCTCAATACAGACGCAGATGGCAAACAAGTATTGACCATTACCGTTGACTTTATGAACGCTTTTTTGGGAGGCGGAAATCCTTATCCCACAGATGTAACATTAACACTGGATTTTGACAATGCAGTTTTTGATTCCAGCGCATTTGCCGAGAAATTGGCATCTTATCAAGCCGTAACCGGTGAGAATTATACTGCCGATTCTTGGTCTGCCTTTACCACTGCATTAGCAGAAGCACAACAGGCGATTGATACTGGCTCTGCTGCCGACATGACCAGTGCCATGGCGAATTTGGAAACCGCCTACAATGCCTTGCAGTTTGCAGGAGCAGATTACAGCAAAGTGCAGGCAGCTTTAAAGAGAATTCCGAAGAATGCGGCACTGTATACACCTGAGTCTTGGGCCGCACTGGAAAATGCCAAGAATGCGGTGGAACAGGGTAAAGCTCTCACAGATCAAGCACTGGTTGATGGTTGGGCAAGCGAAATTGAAGCTAAAATTAACGCTTTGGTTTACGCCGATGCCGATTATTCAAAGGTGGATGAGGCAATCGCCGCTATCCCGGCTGATTTGAGCGTTTATACGGAAGAATCTGTAAATACTCTGAGAAATGCACAGCAAGCTGTTGTGCGCGGACTGAAAAGTGACCGTCAAGATGAAATTAATGCTTGGGCAGATTCAATTACAGCGGCTATAAAAGCACTTAAAGTGCCGGGTGCGGATTACGCTAAAGTAGAAGAGGCTCTTGCAAAGGTACCCAATGATTTATCCAAATATACAGCAGAAAGTGCCAAAGCCGTGCAAGATGCTGTACAGGCTGTGGTACGGGACTTAGATAAAAATGAGCAGGAAAAAGTAAATCAGATGGCAGAAAAAATAGCAGCCGCTGTTCAAAATTTGCAGGAGAAGAAACAGCCTGCTCCTACGCCGAAACCAGAACAAAACAAACCGAAAGAAAACTCTGATACAGGTACTTTAGATATCAATAATCTCAAAGATGGAATTTATGAGGTGCCGGTGTGGTTATGGCATGCAACGAATGACCAAGCTTCTATGGCGGCATCTTCTGTGAACAATACAGCAAGAATTGTGGTGGAAAATGGCGTAAAGACCATGTATATTTATACCCAACCCATGACAATGGGCAATATTACAGCCAGCCTGCAAGAACTAAAAATTTATGATTTAAACGGAAATTACAGTGAAGCCACTGTACAGAGCAAAGACAGTGACGGCAACCCTAATTGCTTTAGCTTTACCTTGCCTCATACACAAGAATACATACAAGTAAAGGTAAACCCACATGTGGAAATGATGGGAAATCAAGATATTGATGCCAGAATTCGTGTGGATTACAGTTCTATTCAACAAATTTCGTCTTCCACGAAAGATACAACAATTAATTTGACAAAGGCAGCAGCCGGAAGCAGTGCTCCTAAAGGTACAGGGACAAACCCCAAGACCGGTGATAATAGTAATTATATGATTTATGTTTATGTTGCCCTTATGTCTGCCTGTGCTGTCGGTGCAGCGGTATTATTGATATTAAAAAGAAGAAAAACACTGCATGGGACAAAATAATGATGGGTAACAGACAAATAAAAAATTTAATCAAAATTTCTTGCATGGCAGTAGCGGCGGTGCTGACAATGCTGCTTTCAACACTGTCCGCTTCTGCACTGGAAGACGGAGCGTATCTTGTGAACAGGACAACCTCCTATGCCAATCCCGAAACGGGAGAAACCGTAGACGGCGGCACCAATATTGCGCTTGGCGACAGTATGAGCGAGAGTATTGTGGAAGAATCCGTCTTGGTGGAACAATCCGAAGGGAAAACATATGTGACCCTTGGAATTGGTATGATGTCTAATATCAGCGATGTGAAAATCCAAATTCAGGCGGAAGACAAAAGCTACCATGATGCCGAGATAACCGAAACAGGCAGTCACGAACACAAGGGGGATACCTGTAAACATTTTCGCTTTGCAGTAGATTCACTTGAAAATTATATCAGTCCTATTCTGTTTGTGGAACCTATGGGCAGAAATGTTCAATTTTTTGTAAAACTCAATATGGATTCTGCAAAAGCCGGTACGGGAAATTTTTTGAGTGAAATGGTTCAGACAGAAAGTGCTGAGCCCGATGTTTCATCTCGGGAAGATACGGCAGATACGGTTTCACGGCAGGATAGTCAAACTGTTACCAGTCAATCGGAAACAGAAAATTCCGTGCTGTCGGAAAACTCTGATTCCGAACATAATCAAGCGGCAGTACAAACAATAACTCAGCGGAATCAAAATTATCTTGTACCCATAGTGATTGTACTCATTGTGTTGCTGGCTGCGGTGATAGGATTCCTAATTAATCACAAAAGAAAGAACAAGTCATGAGAAATAAAAAGCAGTTTTTTGCGGGATTGTTTGCACTGTCCCTTGTGCTTTTAGGCGGCTGTGTAAATCAAAACGGTGAAATTAAAAATGAAGGGAATAACAAGGCACAGGATATGCGCATTGTTGCTACATCAGTGGCGACCTGTGAGATTTTAGATAAACTGGAAATCAATAGTGTAGTGGGCGTGCCGGAAACACAAAGCTACACTATTCCCGAGCGCTATCAAAATGCAAAAAGTATTGGTTCTCCCATGGCACCCGATATGGAAATTGTGAAATCCTTAAATCCTGATATTGTATTGACGCCAAACTCTTTGGAGGGTGAACTCAAAATACAGTATGACAACATTCAGGTTGAGAGTTATTTCTTGAATCTGAAAAGTGTGGAAGGGATGTATCAATCGATTCTCGAGCTAGGTGAAAAATTTGGAAGAGAGGAACAAAGTAAAGCTCTTTTTCAAGAATTTGAGAACTTCAAAGCAGAATATAGTGATAAATATGCGGAGCGTAAAGCACCAAAGGTGCTTTTGCTTATGGGACTTCCGGGGTCTTATGTGGTGGCGACAGAAAGCTCTTATGCGGGTAGCTTAGTTAAGCTTGCAGGGGGAATTAATGTCTATGGTGACGGAGAAGGGCAGGATTTTCTCAATGTCAACACAGAAGATATGGTGCAAAAACAGCCTGATATTATTCTTCGTACCTCGCATGCCATGCCGGAGCAAGTACGTGCTATGTTTACAGAAGAATTTAAATCCAATGATATATGGCAGCACTTTACCGCCGTACAGAATCAAAAGGTATATGACCTTGACAATAAAAAATTTGGTATGAGTGCCAATTTTCTTTATCAGGAAGCTTTAAAAGACTTAGAGCCAATTCTTTACGGTGAATAAAAAGCAGCCGGGCGCGTTGAAAAGCGCACCCGGTTTGTTTTCTTTTAAGGAGGTTTTGCAGTGACGACTAAAAGTAAGATAGGTAAGATGAAAAGCGTGTTAGTATTTCTTTTGACCAGTTTAGCATTGATTGTGTTGTTTTTATGGGCGGTAAATACCGGCAGTTTAAAAGTTACTTTTAATGAATTATGGGAGGGGTTATTTGTAGCCTATAACCCTGACGTGGCTACAATTTATGATTTGCGTTTTCCGCGTATTTTCATTGCCATGCTGGGAGGTGCGGCAACAGCAGTTTCGGGGATGCTGCTGCAGGCTGTCATGAAAAATCCGCTGGCAGATCCGGGAATCATTGGTGTCAGTTCCGGTGCCAGTTTTGCGGCTATGATGGTAACTGCCTTTTTTCCATCTTTGTATTTTTTTACGCCGCTGATTGCTTTTGCCGGAGGGGTTTTAGCCTTCTTTTTGGTGTACAGCCTTTCTTGGAAAGAGGGACTTTCTCCGATAAGGATTATTTTGGTAGGGGTAGCAGTCAATGCCATGTTTACCGGTTTGATGAGTGCCTTTAATGCCGGAACCGGCAGTACTTTTTCCGGTGCTGCCAGTATTGTCAATGCCAATATTACAATGAAAACATGGACGGATTTTCAAACATTATTTGCTTATACAGCGGTTGGTTTAATCTTCTCTTTCTTTGTGACAGGCTCATGTAATTTATTGGCACTGGAGGATAAAACGGCCCGCTCACTGGGCGTAAATGTAATAAGAAGCCGAATTTTGATTTCACTTCTTGCCGTTCTTTTAGCGGGGATTTCTACGGCTATCATGGGTCCGATTAGCTTTTTGGGATTAATTGTGCCTCACATTGCACGGCTTTTGGTGGGAAGTAATCATAAAATTCTATTGCCGTATACCCTTTTGCTGGGGGCTGTTACCTTGCTTTTGGCTGATACAATTGGCAGAACGATAGCGGCTCCTTATGAAATCAGTGCTTCCCTTATTATGGCGGTAGCCGGCGGACCTTTCTTTATCTTTTTGCTTAGGAGGTCAAAGCAAAATTATGGACAGTAATCAAACTATTTATAAAGTGAAGAATCTTTCTTTTTCATATGGAAAGCAAGAGGTGATTCGGGAACTTTCCCTAAATTTACCCAAGGGGAAAATTATAACGCTAATTGGTGCAAATGGCTGTGGAAAAAGTACATTATTTAATTTAATGACGAAAAATTTAAAAAGTACCATGGGGACGATTGAACTATGCGGCGTAAATGTAGCAGATATCAGCCTTAAAGATTTTGCTAAGCAGGTAGCTATCGTACATCAATACAATACTGCGCCGGCCGATTTGAGTGTGGAAAAGCTGGTTTCCTACGGAAGAAATCCTTATCGTAAAATGGGAATGGCCGTTCATGCGGAAGAAGATAGAGAAAAGATTCATTGGGCTCTTAGTGTAACGCATACGTTAAAGCACAAAGATAAATTAATGGCAGAATTATCGGGGGGACAAAAACAACGCGTTTGGATTGCCATGGCCTTGGCGCAGGACAGCAAAATTTTGTTTTTGGACGAACCCACCACCTACTTGGATATTCGTTATCAGATTCAAATTTTGCGGTTAATCCGGCAGTTGAATACAGAATACGGATTGAGCATCATCATGGTTCTGCATGATATCAATCAATCACTTTATTACAGTGATGAAATTGTTGCCATGAATGACGGTAAAATTATTGCGCAGGGGAAACCACAGGAGATAATCACATCCGAACTGCTGGAATCCGTCTATAAGAGCAAACTTGAAATTTCGTATGTTAACGAAAAACCGTTTGTGTTACCCGTATAAGTGGCAAAATTTGTAAGAGATAGAATACAGAAAATATAGAAGTAAGAAGATAAAAAGAATAAAGGAAAAGAAAATTTAGGATATTTTGTAAGTAAGAATAAGGGGTGGAAAATAAATGATGATGAATAAAAGGCTCATTCAAACTGTGAAGAAGAGCAAGAAATATGTTGCCGGCAATGTTCTGCTGCAATGGTGTTCTCTTGTTGTCAATATACCGATGATGTATAGTCTGGCAAGATTGCTGGAATTGTTGTTTTTAAAAAAAGCAGAAATCAGAGATGTATGGTTTACGGCGCTCATTTGTGCAGTGGTTTTGCTGATACGCTATCTTTGTACGACGGGTGCAGCTAAAATGGGATATCTGTCTTCCAAAGAAGTAAAGAAGATTCTGCGAGAGAAAATTTATCAGAAGCTGTTAAAGCTTGGCGTTTCTTATGGTGAGCACGTGAAAACCTCAGAGGTGGTACAGATGGCGGTAGAAGGCGTCGACCAGTTAGAAACATATTTTGGTGCTTATTTGCCTCAATTTTTCTATGCTATGGTAGCGCCTTTGACACTGTTTACCGTCATCGGTTTTATTAACTTTCCTGCGGCAATTGTTTTACTGGTCTGTGTACCACTGATTCCGGTGTCTATTGCGGTGGTGCAGACATGGGCAAAAAAATTATTGTCAAAATACTGGGGACAGTACACGGCGTTGGGGGATACTTTTCTCGAAAATTTACAGGGATTGACAACGCTGAAAATCTATCGGGCGGATGAATTTAAACAAGCCGAAATGAATAAAGAATCAGAGCGATTCCGTAAAATCACCATGAAAGTGCTGACTATGCAGTTAAACTCCATTACGATTATGGATTTAGTCGCCTACGGAGGTGCCGCCTTGGGCATGGTGATTGCCGTTACACAATTCGGCAGGGGTGCCGTATCCCTTTTAGGCTGTATTTTTATTATTTTGCTGGCAGCAGATTTCTTTATCCCGATGCGCCAGTTAGGGAGTTTTTTTCATATTGCCATGAATGGTATGGCGGCCAGCGACAAAATTTTTCGTCTTTTAGATGTACAGGAAGAAAGTGAACGACTAACCAGAGCAGCGCCGAAATCCAGTGAAATTACGTGTCAAGATCTACATTTTTCGTATACCTCTGACCGAGAAGTTTTGCAGGGATTAACATTAAAGTTTCCCCAAGGAAGTTTTACGGCTTTGGTCGGAGAAAGCGGCTGCGGCAAATCAACAATTGCCTCTATTTTAATTGGACGCAATCGAAAGTATACAGGCAGTGTATTGGTGGGGGGTGTTTCTCTGGAGGAAATCCGAGAAGAAGATTTGATGAGGATTGTGACGTACATTGGTCATAACAGTTACTTGTTAAAAGGGACCGTACGGGAGAATCTACTGGTTGGTAATCCAAAGGCAACTGAAGAGCGGCTATGGGGGATTCTGCAACAAGTTGAATTGGCTGATTTTTTAAAGAGCGAAAATGGATTGGAAACCGTTCTAACCGAGAGGGCCTCCAATTTTTCAGGCGGTCAACGTCAGCGTTTGGCATTGGCGAGAGCTTTGCTGTACGATACACCCGTTTATATTTTTGATGAAGTTACCTCTAACATTGATGTTGAAAGTGAAAATAAAATGATGGAACAAATTCATCAATTGGCAAAAGAAAAAACAATTATCATGATTTCGCATCGGCTTGCCAATGTGGTGGCGGCAGATAATATTTATGTTTTGGCAGACGGAAAGATTCAAGAGAGCGGAACCCATGAACAATTACAGTCCGGTGGGGGAATGTATCATGATTTATGGCAGGCACAGCAGAATCTGGAAAACTACGGAAGAGAGGAAATTACAGAATGAAAAAAAGAAATGCTTTTTCCGTTATGCTCCGCTTGATTGGGTTGGTAAAACCCTTGACAGGTTGGATGATACTCGCTGTTTTAATGGGATTTATCGGACATCTCTGTGCCTCTTTTATCACTATTCTCGGTGGTTATGGTGTTTTAAAAGAGTTGGATTTAGGAGTAGAAATTTCATTGCGTACAATTTTTATTCTCATGGCCATTTGTGCGGTACTGCGCGGAGTACTCCGCTATGCAGAACAGGCTTGCAATCATTTCATTGCTTTTAAATTACTGGCGCTGATTCGTGATAAAATCTTTTGTGCTTTGCGAAAGTTGAGTCCTGCTAAGCTTGAGGGGAAAGACAGAGGCAATTTAATTGCTATTATTACATCGGATGTGGAACTTCTCGAAGTGTTTTATGCGCACACTATTTCACCCGCGTTTATTGCATTTCTGTTTACCTTGACCATGTGCCTGTTTATCGGGGGTTTTTCATGGGTTTTAGGTGTTGTCGCTTGTGTGGCTTATTTAACAGTAGGGGTTATCATTCCTATCATTACTGCCAAGCGCAGTGGCAGTACAGCAAAAGAATATCGGATGAAGTCCGGTGATTTGAGCAGTTTTGTATTGGACAGTTTACGGGGATTGTTCGAGATTATCCAATATGGAGCCGGAAAAAAGCGTTTGGAAGAAATGAACCGCCGCACTGCCGAGCTTTCTCATACAGAGGAAAAAAGCAAACATTTTGCTGCGCAGGGTACGGCATTGATGAATACGGTGATTTTGTTCTTTGATTTAATCATGCTGGTTACCGCTGCTGTTTTGTATCAAAACGGAACGGTTAATTTTGAAGGTGTTATAATTCCTTTGCTGGCATTGATGAGCACGTTTGGTCCGGTGGTTGCTTTGGCAAATCTCGGCAGCACTCTGCAAAATACATTGGCCGCAGGAAACCGGGTGCTGGATATTTTGGAAGAAGAACCTGCCGTACAGGAAATGTCCGGTCAGCCACAAACTGATTTTAATGGCGCGGCTGCTGAAAATATCAGATTCGCGTATGGGAATCAAGAAGTTCTTTCTAATTTTTCCCTGCAAATACCAAAGCATGGTGTTGTGGGAATTATCGGAAAAAGCGGTAGTGGCAAGTCAACGTTTTTAAAGCTATTAATGCGGTTTTGGGATATACAAGACGGAAGCCTTACCATATCGGGAAGAGATATTCAAAAAATCAATACCGCTGATTTAAGAAAAATGGAAAGCTACATGACACAGGAAACCCATTTGTTTCAAGATAGCATTGCCAACAATCTGCGGATTGCTAATTTACATGCCAGTCAATCAGAGTTGGAAACAGCCTGCAAAAAAGCTTCTGTGCATGACTTTATCATGAGTTTACGGCAGGGATATGAAACCAAGATTGGCGAATTGGGTGATACATTATCCGGTGGAGAACGCCAAAGATTGGGGCTTGCCCGCAGCTTTTTGCATGATGCCCCCTTTATGCTGTTAGATGAGCCGACCAGTAATTTAGATAGCTTGAATGAAGCTGTAATTTTAAAATCACTACGAGAGGGCAGTGAGGGAAGGGCAATTGTTTTGGTTTCTCATCGTAAATCAACCATGCGTATTGTGGATACGGTTTATTTCGTTGAAAATGGGAGAATGTGCTAATGAAACGAACAATATCAGATAAAAGAGAAAGAGAAAAAAAGTTAGTTTCACAGATGATTTCAATCTATTGTCATAAAAATCATCGTACTAAGGCAGGTAAGCTTTGTTCGGAGTGTAAAGAACTGGATGAATATGCGAAAATACGTAGTGATAAATGTCCCTTTATGGAAACAAAAACATTTTGCTCTAACTGTAAGGTACATTGTTATCAAACAGAAATGAGAGAGAAAATCCGTAAAGTAATGATTTTTTCCGGACCAAGAATGCTGCTGCATCACCCGATAACAGCAATTCGCCATGTCATTGAAAGCAATAAAGAAAAAAGGAGGCTTGCCAAAAATGAAGATTAAAAAAGTCTTATATGTCGTGTTGGGTTGTATAGGTGTGGGATTGGGGGCAGTGGGCGCAGTGGTTCCCTTAATGCCGGCTTTTCCGTTTTTATTATTGGCGGCTTTTTGTTTTGCAAAAAGTTCAGAAAAGTTAAACAACTGGTTTATCGGAACCAAACTTTATAAGGATAATTTAGAAAGTTACATAAAAGAAAAAGGTATGACAAAAAAAGTAAAAATACGTGTTTTAATTATGATTACACTTTTGATGTCAATTGGTTTTTTTATATTGCTGAAACGTGAAATTTGGGTTGGCATTTGGATATTGGCCGCTGTTTGGCTCTTTCATATTCTCTACTTTATTTTTGGAATTAAAACCCTGATTGAAGATAAAAAAGAAAAAACAAGCAATACGGTTTTATCGCATGCAGAAGAGCGGATAGAATAAAAGAGCCTTACATCTTCCAAATTTGTGAGGAATTGTAAACCCTAAAAAACGAATCTTTATTTAGTGGCTTTATCTCAAGGCTACCATAAAATCCCCTGCGTGATATAAACAAGGCCAGTAAAAATGGACAACAGCAAAAAATCTACCTGATGTAGAATAATAATGAACTGCCCCAGATTGTTGGAAAGCACAATCTGGGGCAGTTCAATTTTTAGCTATCATGCAGGGGGGCTATGGGATAGGTTGTTTTTAATGAGATGCTTTTTTCTCTAAATTTTCTTTGGCAACGGCCAGCATTAATTTAATACGGTTTTCTTGGTTGACTAAAGTTGAACTGGGGTCATAGTCAATCGGCACAATATTGGCATCGG
>URPG01000036.1 GCA_900549675.1 uncultured Oscillospiraceae bacterium
AATTTTTAAATTTAAAAATATCAATTGCAGCCCTTTTATAATTTTTCTCATTTTCCTCCTGCTTTCTTTTCTGTTTCCTGCTTTCCGCAGGAAGCACACTGTCATAAATATATCATATATCCTCCCTATATTACATATCCTTCCAAATTTTATGTCTGTGCTATAAGACAAACAATAAAGAAGGAATTATCATTGCCGGCATACGGCATGAAAAAGTGTTAAGAAACTGTGCAGAATGCTGCTCCGGATATCAAAAAACCAGCACCCCCGCCTGAAGCGGAGGGACTGGGTTTTGATAGGAAAAAAATTTGCGTCAGGCTGCGCCGTAAACCTTCATGGCTTCCTTGATATGCTCGTTCATATAGGTTTCCAGCTCATCCATTCCCACAGATTTGCAATTGTCCAACATTTCCTGATAGTTTGCTTCGAACTCCTCCGGTGTTTCGGAAAGAGCCATTTTTGCTTCTCCGGTAATGATGGTTCCGCTGTTGCTGTCAAACATTTGATCATAGATAATTCTTTCGTCTGTGCCTTCCACCGGTTCTGCATAAATCAACCAGGGTTTGTTGGTATAATTTTCCCGAAGCTGCGCATAATTCGGTACCTGAATGGGGTCAAAGGCAGCGGTACGGCCAACAGCCTCATAAACCTTGGAGCCTCCCATGTACAGAGCAGTATTATAAATTTCATCTATTTTCCCGTCTGTGATGGCCTGGTTCCACTCTTCGCTGAACACAGGTGCACCGTCCACCATTTCATACTCATGGCCCTCTCTGCCCCACTGGGACAGACGAGCACCGTCAGGGCTGTGAATGAACTGCATGTATCGGATGGCAGCCTCCGGATTGGAGCAATTCTTGGAGATAAATGTGCCTGCCCAACCAATGTTTTCGTCATAGGCACCGTTGGGGTCGCCCACGTTGATCATTTCACGAATTTCGCCGTCAATTCCGTTTTCTGCCAAGTCTGCATTACGGGCATTCACCATGGTCTGGGTACTGCCTGTCATGGCAAAGGCTCTGCCACCACCAAATTCAGCCTCCACCGAGGCTACTTCCATACCATAATTGTCCGGATAGAACAGGCCATCTCTGTACAACTGGTTCACAAAGGCCATATACTCTTTATAACGGGGATCTTTTACTGTGGATATCCAGTTGCCATCCTCCTGCTCCTGATATTTTGCACCGTTGCTCAAACCAAAGCACTGCCGGAAGTAGGAATACCGCCAGGATAAAACATCACACACCAGCGGGCGCATCTCGGGATAAGTTTCCTTTGCCTTTAGGAGAAGCGCACGGATGGATTCCATGTCGGTAATTTCCGGGCTTCCCATTTCTTCGTACAGGTCATGCCGGTACAAAAGAGATGCAGCCATGGGAGCACCTACGCCAATTTCCTTTAGCTCTTTCCAGTCCTCATCGGTGGCGAAATGACTCAGCACTGTAAAAAACTTATCTTTTTCTTGGGAAAACGACAGGGAATTTGCAATCCGCTGTTGGTCAATTTCCCATCCGGTATCATATTCGTCTATCAGGCTTTGCCAATCATAGGACAGGTCCCCTGAGGATAAATTGGTCAAAAAAGACTGGGTAAACACCAGGTCGGGCAAATCGCCGGAGGCAATCATAACACCCAACTGCTGGTCATCCACTGCAACAGTAAAGTCCATGCTGACACCGGTAAGCCGTGTGATTTCCTCTGCGATAATGCCCTTCCACTCACTGATGGGATACCAAGTGAAGTTCACATAAGTATTGAACTTTACCGGGTTATTGGGATCCAGACCAAACACGTCAATGTCGGAGGTGTTTGCGGTTTCGCCTGTTTCCGGCTTCTTCACGCCGGTGCCTTCGGAGTTGGCTGCATCTGCTGTTTCGGAAGATGGCTTTCCGCTTTCCGCCTCAGCGGATTTTCCTCCTTTGTCGGCACATGCCGTCAAGGAGAAAATCATGCACAGTACCAGAAACAAAGCGCCGATTTTTTGAATGGTTCTCTTTTTCATATTTCAGCCTCCTAAATAATTATATGTTATCATTTATAATAACCTGTTTTACATTGCCCTATAAAACGGCAATTTGATTCTCCTCCGGATATCAGCCCTTTACCGAACCAATGGTAATGCCGGAAATGATATATCGTTGAAAAAAAGGATATACAACAACAATAGGGAGAGCGGCAATGACCATTGCAGCAAGCTGCACGGACAGCGGGGTCACTTTTATGGAAGTAGCCATTGCGGCTGAGGATGAGGAAACGTTGCTTAAATCAGATTTTTTCAGTACCGCCATCATTCGATACGCCAAGGTCCGTAAGTTTTCATCCTTTACAAAGAAAGCACTGTCATACCAGGAGTTCCAATGCTGGACCGAAACAAAGATAGAAATGGTTGCCAAAAGAGGCATTGCCACGGGTAGGATGACCTTTATAAAGGTCGTCATTTCTGTGGCACCGTCCACTCTTGCCGCTTCCTCCAGTTCATCGGGAATTCCTTCAAAAAAGGAAATTGCCACCAGCACATAGAACAAGTTTAATAACGATGGCACGATATAGACCAAAAAGGAATCCAAAAGGCCAAGGGTACGCAGAACCGCATAATACGGAATAATACCTCCGGAAAAATACATGGCAAAAATAAAAATTTTCATATAAGTTTTGCGCCCCACGAGGTTTCTGTGCGAAAGCCCGTATGCCACAAAGGCGGTAAACATAACGGTGCAGGCAGTGCCGACAATTGTCCGGGCCAGCGTGACCCCCATGGCCTTTAGCCACGTAATATCGGAAAAGAATTTTGCATAGTTGTCCAGGGTTATCTTTCGTGGCCATAAGTAAATTCCGCCCAACTGGGCATCTACACCCTCGTTAAAGGAGAGGACAACTGCCAGATACAAGGGATAAACAGAAATAATTAGCACAAAAATCAATATGAAATATACCACAAAATCAATGACTCTATCGGAAACAGATTTCCGCACAAACAATTTTGTATTCTCTTTTTTCAAAACAAACCCTCCCCTGAAACACGCTTCGATACAAAGTTGCTGATAAATACCAGTGTCACGGAAATCACAGACTGGAATAATCCCGCAGCGGTGGCATAAGAAAATCTACCTTTAGATAAGCCGATATTTAAAATATAGGTTTGCAGAATTTCAGAGGTTTCCTTGTTTCCTAAATTTCCCAAAAGATAGCTTTGCTCAAAATTTGAACCGGACAGGCCGCCTCCAAGTAAATTTCCCAAGGCAAGTATCAACACCACTGTGATGGTGGGCGCAATGCCCGGCAAAGTGATTCGCCAAATCTTTTTCAGCCGCGAGGCCCCGTCAATCTCTGCCGCTTCGTATAGGGTTGGGTCTATTCCGGTAATGGCAGCCAAAAAAATAATGGCCCACCAACCCGTTTCTTTCCACATAGCTGTAGCGATAGACAGTGGACGGAATAAATCCGGCGACGTTAAAAACTGGGGCTTATAGCCGAATAAGGCATGGCAAAGTTCCGTAATGGCCCCTGTATTGTTCATGAGTATCTGACAAAAGCCTGCCACGATAATCCAGGAAATAAAATACGGCAAATAGCTGATGGTCTGAACCGTTCTTTTAAACCAGGAAATCTGGCATTCGTTGATAAGCAATGCCAAAAAGATTGGCAGCGGAAATGTGAAAATCAGCTTTAATACGGACAGTGCCAGAGTGTTCCAAAGCAACTCCCCGAACCGGTAATCTGTAAAAAACGCAATGAAATGCTTAAACCCCACAAATTTGGAGGAAAACATTCCCCAAATACCCGTAGATATTTTAAAATCTTCAAAGGCAATTACAAGCCCCACCATTGGAAGATAATTAAAAATAAACAGATACAACAGGCCCAGCCACACAAATATTTGCAGATGGCGCTGTTGCCATAATTCACCAAAACGTCCCTTTTTCATATGCAACACCTTTCTTTCCTCATTGTAACCCCCGAAAACATGATTGAAGGAGTTTTTTCACAGACCGCACACAACAAAAAAACAACATGCGTAACCGAAATTTATATACGTCGCATTAATACCAATTTATGCAATGTTTACCACTCCTTTTATGTATATTTTACCACTGATTCTACGCCTTTGAGAAGTGACAATTATTTCATTTGACAGTCATATTCTTTTTTTAGGATTTTTTTTGTGAAAAATGTCTTTTTTGAGCCAGTTTTTTTAAGCAGAATATGTTCAGCAATGACATGAACTAATAAAAAACACAAGCAGATATTTATCACTATAAAATATAAATAGTATTTTATGGAATAAACAAAAAATAGAATAAATAATATAAAAAATAGTTGACAATACTATATTTAATGTTATAATTGTCGTGAAAACATTTAAGGAAAGAGTTTTCCTATGTTTTACTTTATTTTGGGAAAGAGGAAAGTATAATGAAGTTGAAAAAACAAGTAGCTCTATTATTGGCTTTGATGATGCTTGTAGCTGTTTTTGCCGGATGCAATAACAAGCAGAAATCAACATCACAAAATGAGAATCCTGTTAGTCAGAAAGATGCATCTGTTACACCCGAAAGCAAAGATACTTCCGACGCTGTGACAATTGATATCGGCGTTTGGTCAGACGACGAGGGGAAACGTTTGGAAAGTGCTTTTTCCGGAATGCCCGATGCCATAGGACTAAAAATCAATGTTATGAAATATCCGAGTGACTCTGATTTTTGGGATAATATCCCCGCTCAAATTGCGGCCGGTACCGCTCCTGATTTAATTTCTTGCACCAATGAGCATTATTTGCAATACATCAAAGAAGGGCTTTTTGAACCGTTAGATGATGCCATAGCAGATGGCACAATTAGCACAGAAGGGATTGACGCTTCTGCCCTGGAGGCTTGGAAAGTTGACGGAAAAACCTATGGTGTTCCGTATGCTTTAAACCCCGGTGTGTTTATTGTCAATAACAATATGTGGAAAGAAATGAATTTAGGCGAATACCCCACGACTTGGGATGAAGTGCTGGCCATTTGTAAAAAGTATAAAGAGATGACGGGTGAACCGGCACTTTGCCTAAATGTACAAGAATATCACCTGACAAACTTTGCGCTTTCTTTTGGCGGCGGTTGGGGATACGGCAAAACAATAGATACAGATGCTAACGCAAAAGCTTTGCAGTTTGTCTTGGATGCTTATCGAGAAGGTTATATTATTACGCCTACTGAATTGGGTCTTGGCTGGGACGGCGCAGTTATGATTCAAGAATCCGCTTTGTTCTCCACCGGCGGTGCTTGGTATCAAGCAAGTTTTGCTTCAGAGGCACCGGATATTGAGCTGAAGTATCTTTCTGTTCCTACCGGCGCGGAGAATGGCGGTTTAACACTTCACTCAGCAGCTTTAGTTGAACTGAAAAATTCAGAGCATTCAGAGGAAGTGAAAAAAGCAATCGGCTATGCTTTTGCCAATGAAGATTTGTTTAAAGCAACGGTTGAAGTAACCGAGGTCGTACCGGCAAACTCTGCTTATCATGATCTTTATAAAGAAAAATTGCCTGAATTGGCACAACTGGTTGATTTTGTTGAAAAAGGAGAAGCTTTTGCCTATCCGGCACGCAGTAAAGAATTTGCAGATTCTCTCATCGAGCAAATGCAGGGTGCTATGTTTGATGAAAATTCCACTGTTACAGGCAAGGATATTGTAAAGTCTTTGGCAGAACAATTCGGCGAATAAAATAAGAAAAAGATTTTAACGAATAAAAATTTAGACTTTTAAGTTCAGAAAGGCTTGCGGCCCTCCATATGCTTTCACAGATGGACAGCATGAGTTATATTCGGCGGCAAGCCTTCTTACTTTTTAAAATTAGGATAGAGGATTAAAAAGGAGGAGCATATGAAATCGACTCAATCAAAATCCCGGCTAAAAAGGGGAGAGGCTTTAACGGGAATTTTATTTGTGATTCCGTCATTGCTGATGTGGTCGTACTGGTTTTTGTTTCCGGCAATTAAATCAATGAGATTAAGCTTTTATGAATACAGCTATATTCGTCCGGAAGAAGCTACCTTTGTGGGATTTGACAACTTTAAAAGACTCTTTGCCGACAAGAAGTTTCTGGCGTCGATTCAGCACAGCTTATTTTTGGTGGTATGTGCCGTGATATTGTTAACGGTATTATCTTTCTCCATTGCTCTGCTGCTGCAAAGCAATATAAAAGGTAAAACCTTTTTTAGAACTTCCTATTATATGCCCTATGTTATTTCGTCGGTAGCGGTCAGTATCTTTTTTATGTATTTTTTTATTAAGGGCGGTGTGGGTTCTACGTTGTTTTCTTTTTTAGGGCTGAAGAACACCACATGGTTTACCGATACGAAATATGCACTGATTTTCGTTTTGATTATTTATATTTGGCAGCAAATCGGCTTTTATATGATTTTGTACATTAGTGGATTGCAAAGTATTTCCAGAGAACTATATGAAGCAGCAGAAATTGACGGCGCAAATGGTTGGAAGAAAACACGCTATATCACCATTCCTTTGGTAAAACCCACTACTTATATGGTTATCACGCTTTGTATGATTAATTCATTTCAAATATTTGATCAAATTGCCGCCATTTCAAAACAAAATCCGTTAGGTTCACCGGCAGGCTCTACCTCTACCATGGTCACGTTTTTGTATCAGCAGTCTTTCAGTTATATGGATATGGGATATGGAAGTGCCGCGGCAATGGTGTTGGTTGTATTTATTTTTGGTTTGTCTATGCTGAGAAATTTTCTTACCAAGGAGGAGGCATAATGGAAAAAAATCGTTTTATCAAAAACACGCTGCCAACTATTATTCGATATGTTTTTTTAATTTCGCTGGCAGCTGTTTTTTTACTTCCTTTACTTTATGTTCTTTATAATTCCCTGTTGCCTTATCGCTATGTACAGACTTGGGCACCCGTTAGCGTTTGGACCTTAGATAATTTCAAGGAACTGTTTACGGAATATCCCATTGCCACATGGTATCTCAATACACTTCTTTCTACCGTTTTGGTCGTAAGCGGTAATATGATTTTTACATCAATGACAGGTTATGCCTTGGCAAAATTGCGTTTTCCGGGCAGAAAGATACTTTTTAGTTGTTTTATGCTGTCCATGATGGTTCCCTTTCAGTTGGTTATGATTCAGATGTATATTCAATTGGCAGAATTAAGACTGCATAATACCTTATGGTCCATTGTGCTGCCATTTTTATCCCAGACGATTTACATTTTTATGTCACGCCAATTTTTCTATTCAATCCCCGATGAACTTTTAGAAGCCGCCAGAATCGATGGACTCTCTCATGCAGGGACATTTTTTAAGATTGTTCTGCCCAATGCCAAAACTCTGTTTGCTTCTATCGCTATTTTGAATTTTACAGGTACTTGGAATTCTTACATGGTGCCGGCAACTTTTATCAATCGAGTTGAGAAGTTTACGTTAGTGGTCGGCTTGCAAACCGTTAATATGACGTATTTCCAAAAGACAAATCTTACGCTTGCCGGGGTTGTTTTGCTTTCATTCCCTGTGATTTTGTTCTTTATGATTACCCAAAAGCATTTTGTAGAAGGGATTGTGACCTCCGGTATTAAAGGATAAAGGAGAAATTTATGAAAAGAAATCTTTTTGTTGCCAAGCTGGCAGAATATCAGCGTGTAAAAATGCTTTCCTATCCCACAGCAGAAAAAATTGATGTTGTTTTGGATACCGATGCCGCAACGGAGGTCGATGACCAATTTGCCATATCTCATTTTCTGTCTTCTCCGGAACGAATTGAATTAAAAGCGATTTATGCGGCCCCTTTCGCAATGAATGAAAAAACCAAAGACCCCGCTGTCGGCATGGAGATGAGCTATCAAGAGATTTATAAAATCGCCAGGCTAATGAAGAATGATTTTTCCGCTGTCTACCGTGGCTCCAAGGAATATTTAAAATCCTTTGATGCTCCGGTTGATTCAGAGGCAAAGGATCATTTGGTTCAGCTTGCTAAAAGTTATACATGGGAAAATCCGCTTTATGTTGCTTGTATCGGCGCCATTACCAATGTGGCCAGTGCCATTCTGTCTGACCCTGAAATTGTCAATCGGATTGTGGTGGTTTGGCTGGGCGGCGATGATTTTTACTATACGCCGAACGTATATAATGTGTATCAGGATGTAAAAGCTGCACAAGTTATTTTTGACAGCGGGGTACCGTTGGTGCATGTGCCTTGCAACTATGTGTCTTCTCACCTCTTGACCAGTGTGCCTGAATTGCATGCCTGCCTTGGCAACCGTAATGAGCTTTGTGACTATTTGATAGAAGTGGTTGAAAATTATGGCAGTAATCATTTCGCATGGGGAAAACAGATTTGGGACATTGCTGTCAGCGGTTATTTTATGAATGCCGGCTATGCCAAGACAGAACTTACGCCGGCACCAATGATTACGGATGAATTAACCTATAGTTTTGACGGTTCCCGGCATTTAATCGCAAAGGTTACTTCTTTACGCCGTGACAGTATCTTTCGAGATTTATTTACGAAAATAGGGAATATATGGTAACATATAGATAAAATCTATTTTTATTGGAGAGAAGAGTATGACGATTAAAGAAATTGCTAAGCTGGCAGGGGTTTCTATCGCTACGGTATCTAAGGTAGTAAACGGAAAAGATAAAAATATTCACGCTGATACTCGTGAAAGAGTAATGAAAATTGTAAAACAATATAATTACCGCCCTTATGGAGATATTCTCTCTCAGCAAACCGCAAGGCATTTTTTAGTTGGTGTCATCGTGAAGAAAATTTCTGAATATCCTGATATGGTGGAGTCGATTGTGAAACAAGCGGCGGTTCGCGGTTATCGGGTGATTCTTTGCGAAAGCAATGACAATTTAGACAAGGAACACGAAAATATTCTTCAACTCAGTAAACATGATGTAGACTGCGTGATTTGGGAGCCGATGACTGAAAAAAGCAAGCTGCTTGCTTCTCCTTTTTTTAAAAAGAAAATTCCGGTTGTTTATATTGGCGATACAGAAAAATCAATTCAACCTGATTATGCTGGTGCCGCAGAACTTGCCGTGAAAAAACTAGTTGAAAAGGATCATCGCCAAATTGCATTGTTGGCAAAAAGAGGAGAAGAACATATAGAGGAATTTACAAAGGGATATAAAAATGCAATGTTTCAAGCAGACATTGCCATTGGGGATGACTATATATTTTATGCCGATGAAAAGGGTGTGGAACAAGGCTTGTTATTTTCGGGCATTACGGGTGTAGTTTGCTTAAACAGCGAGGTATCTGCTCTGCTGTTGAAAACCACCTATGACCGTAAAATGAGAATTCCGCAGGATATTTCGGTGATTACGCTTTGTACAGAGTATCAGGCGGAAAAGCATTTGGGTTTTTCCTCTGTGGTTAGAATTCCTTTAGCGGAATTTGGCACGCATATTTGTGATGCTGCCATTGATCTTTGTGAAAAAAAAGAAACCAAGGTTACTCCGTTTTCAGTTAAAGCGAGCTTTATAGACCGAAAGAGTATGGATATACCGGCAGATATCTTTCAGAAAAGAATTGTTGTGGTAGGCAATATCAATTTGGATATTGTCTTAAAAGTGAAAGAAATCCCTGTTACGGGAAAAACGGTTTTGGTACAGAACAGTGAAACTTATCCCGGCGGTAAAGGAGCCAATCAGGCGGTCGGTGTGGCAAAATTAGGGGGAAATGCTCTTTTAATCGGTAAGCTGGGTTATGATTTTGATGGACAGAGCATTTTACAGTATTTAAATGATAATCGCGTCAACACCTCTTTTATTATGCAGGATAAGCAGGCAGAAACGGGCAAAGCCTATATTTATGTACAGCAGGACAGTGAGAGCAGTATTGCTATTTTTCCGGGTGCGAATGAGGTTCTTACCGCAGAGGAAATCGAAAAAAGAAGCGGTTGTTTTCAAGGGGCAAAATGCTGTCTGATTCAGACGGAAATTGCACTGCCCGCAGCACTGAAAGCGGCACAATTGGCAAAAAAAGCGGGGGCACTCACTATTTTAAAGCCTTCGGCGTTAAACGAGGCGCATGAAACACTTTTTGGTAATATCGATATTCTTGTTCCGAATATTATAGAGAGCGAGATACTGTCACCAAAAGAATGCAAAACGTTGGAACAGCAAGCTGAATATTTTATGAGTAAGGGAATTCATACGGTCATTATCACAGCAGGCGCCAATGGCTGTTATGTATATACAGCGGATATCAAAGGGGAACATTTGCCTGCCGACGATGTGGAGTCGGTGGATGCAACAGGCGCATCAGATGCATTTATTGCGGCTCTTTCCGTGGCGTTATCCCATAAACAGGATATTATGGCGGCGGTTCGGTATGCCAATACAGCGGCGGGCGTTTCCGTCACAAGAGAAGGAGCGATGTCTTCACTTCCCGACCGTCAAACGCTGGATAGAATACGGAAAGAAAAACAGTAAATAGAAATGAATTTACGGGGAGATTGATATGAAAATTACAGCTAAACATTTAGATAAGCTTTATGGGGGATGGATTGGAAAAATTATTGGCGTGATTCATGGCGCCAATGTGGAAAGCTGGACCTATGAAAAAATCAGAGATGTTTTTGGGGAGATAAACTCGTATCCCTATACATGCAGACGATGATATAAACGGTCCTCTTTTTTATCAAAGAGTTTTTTTGGATTATCCCAAAGAATGTGTTAATGAAGAAAAAATGGCGTTAACCCTGCAAAACTATGTGTCCGATGGGCATGGATTTTTTTGGTGGGGCGGCTATGGAATCTCAACTGAAAACACAGCCTATGAAAATTTAAAACAGGGAATTCAAGCACCGCTGTCCGGTTCAAGAGAATTAAATGGAAAAACCGTATCAGAGCAAATCGGCGGACAAATTTTTTCGGATTGTTGGGGGTTTGTTTGTCCCGGCGACACAAAAAAAGCGGCTGAATTGGCTGGTAAAATGTCTTCGGTAACCCATGACGGTGAAGGTATTTACGGCGGGCAGTTTATTGCCGCCTGTATTGCCAAGGCCTTTACAGCCGTATCGATAGATGAGATTATTGAGGCAGGGCTTGCGGAAATTCCGAAAAATTGTGAATATGCCGTCATGGCAAGAGATGTTATGCAAGAGGCAAGGAATAACGGTCAGGATTGGCGAAAGACATTTGCCTATGTGCAAGAACAATATGGATATCAGCATTATCAGGGTGTATGTCATATTATCCCTAATGCCGCTGTGATTGTGCTATCCTTGATTCATGGAAACGGTGAATTTGACCGCACCATTAACATTTGCAATATGTGCGGCTGGGATACAGACTGCAATGTTGGCAATATCGGTGCTATTTTAGGTGTTTTTGTGTCCGCCTCACAGATTGGTGAAAAGTGGCTGAAACAAGTCAATGATTTTATTTGTGCTTCTTCAGCGGTAGGAAGTTTAAATATCCAAACGGTGTCACAAGCGGCATTAGATTCATTAAAAATCACAAGACAACTTTATCAGAAAGAAATAGAACCGGATTTGGCTTTTTTATGGGAGCGAAATTCTGCTCATTCTTTTCATTTTGAATTTCCTACGGCAACCCATGCCATGCGTATCAACGGATACGGTGCTACCCTTAGAAATACGACGGAAAAAGCCCATACAGGCAAACGTTCTTTAAAAATAGCGATACCTTCTATTGAGCGCGGTGGTGCCGCCGAACTTTATTACAAGAGCTATTATGTGCCTGCTGATTTTAACGACAGCCGTTATAATCCGGACTTTTCACCGACCGTTTATCCGGGGGATACCGTATCCGCGTGGTTCTGGGCTCATGAAGAAGATGGGACAGGGCCGGTAAAAATTATGCCTTATTGGAAAGACCGCATGAGCGGAGAAGGCTATGACTTGCCCAAGGACGCAGCCATACTGTCGGCGGGGCAATGGCAGGAAATAAAATTTAAGCTGCCGGCGGCACAGGATGTCATTGTAGAACGTGTGGGATTTAAAATCATCGCTCTTAATCCAAAAACGGTGAATGAAAAAGCTGATGTCATTTTATATATGGATGATTTTGCTGTTGTACCGTCTGCTGACT
>URPG01000037.1 GCA_900549675.1 uncultured Oscillospiraceae bacterium
GGATTCGCCGTCAACGGCAATCTGAATAAAATAAAAAGGTTGAATTTGACGTGCCGTATTTGCTGCTCGCCCCCCGGCAACCTTGGGAACCATGCAGGCAGGCTTGCAGTTGACAAGCCGTTCACAAGCCGTTCACTGGCTCCCCAAAGGTCTTGCTGATTACAACCCAAGGTCGGCCAGCCCATCTGACGTGTGGGCAAACGATAGCGCGTATCATAATCCCCCGCCCAAGGTCATGGCGAAAAGGGCAACTACCCCCTCTTTCCGGTCAAAATGCATCGCTCGAAACCAAGAGCAACAGCCGCCGTCCCATAAAAGGGAGGCAGCTCTTGCTTTGGTTCGTCATGGCGCTTTTTCCTGTGTCGCTCGCTCAGGCGGGAACGTACCCGCATGGCTGGTATTCATTTTTCAAGCTACAAGGCGAACGTTTCTTTTCCCCGTTCGCCCTATAGCCCAGGAAAAAGGCCGAAAAGCTTCATGCTTCAAAAAATTTTTTCAATTTTTTTCTGAGACGTACCATTCTCAGGTTGACTGCCTTTTGAGTGAGGCCGGTTTTCTCAGCAATTTCATAACCGTTAAAGCCGGACATTTTCAGAAAGGCAATCTGGATGGTGAGCTTGTCCTCTTTGGATAGGATCTGCATCAGTTCCATATTCTCAATGCTGTCCAGCAGGGCTTCGGTATCCTCAACGGGCAGTTCCAGATTCTGTGCCGAAACCCAGTCCACATAAGGTGACCATTCTACCTGTCGCTGCAGGTACTGCCGTTCCTTATTAAACTGCTCCCAATCGTATGTATGAAGGCGCTGGATGGTTTCCTCATCCACGCCAAGTTCTCTGAGTTTCTTTTCTTCTGCTTCTTTCCAGCGGAGCCATTCTCTCTCCGCTTTGGCTTTGTTGTAAGCCATGGCTGTTTCCTCCGAGCAATCTGAAATTTTGAAAAATTCAGATTGTCGGGGCGGCGGTCTGCCGCTGTGAGTTCTTAGCCATGACCTCCTTTTGCAGAAATAAAAAAAGCGCACCCGCCCAAAGGCGAACGCGCATAGTAAGGCTATTTCATAAAAATATGATGAGCCGAATATTAAAATCCAACAAAAAAAGAGCTTTTTAAGTTATCTTCGGTTTCTTCTCTATTAATATTTATTTCTGAATTATAGAGAAAAAAAGCAATGAAAGTTACTCCGTGCTTCCAGCACACAAGAGCATAACATATTTTGATGGTTGCTATATGCAAATAGAAATTATACCAAATCCGAACATTGATTTCCTCCTACAATATCTCCTTGTGTAAATCGTTTCTTTCCATTTGGCGTATTGAAAGCAACTCCAATCTATTAGTAAAAACAGTTCACCTGCTATCGTCAAATAATGATGTAGCTTCCTCTGGAGACTCAGAATAGACCTCTGTATTTTGCTGCTCTTGAAATTCATAAAAAAACTTACCCAGTAGTCCATTGTATGTTTTTTTCCAAGGTTTATTTTTGCCGCAAAAATGAAGTATTACCGTGTGTTCTCGAATCCAAGCCTCGTTGATAGTTTCATTACCGCCCTGCCAATTATTCAATAAAACCATACGATCACTGAGATTATAGATTTGAAAATCAATCAACTTAATGTGATTGCCATAGAGAATAGATATGATATCCTGATCAGGCAAAAACAGTGTTTTTGTCTTTGCTATTTCTTGCACTTGCTCTTTTACATTGTAGTTGCGTAGCAGCTCCAAATTCATTAAAAGAACACCAGTATTGATGTAAGCCGCCCCTTTATCAAGTCCTAAACGAAGTTCATTAAATTTTGCCAGCACTTTCTTGATATGGGTACAGGCAATAAAATAATTATCTTCAAAATCCATATAATAGAGTTCATCCAATGGTTTGAGTACGAGAGTATCCACGTCTAGGTAAAGAACACGATCCAGATAATCAGGAAGAAAATCTGCCGCACGTAGTCGATAATAAATCTCTTTGGGGTATCGATTACTTTCTGGAAAGCCGTTAAAGAAATTGTTATCTATTTTAATGAAATGAAGAGAGACTCTTCCATGCATAAAACTACACTTTAAATTCTCTTCTGCCTTACCTGTCAGTTCTGAATGTGCAATGTAAATATCATAGTCATTCTCAAACCGTAAAATGGAGTGGAGACACCAGTTTAACTGTTCAATAGCTTGCATATTGACAGTAAAAAGTAAATTCATAATTTATCACCATATTATCTTCAGTAACTTTGTTTGTGCTGCTTTACAACACAAGAAATGTGCAACTTCCCGGAGCCAAGGAGACAATACCTGCTGACTGCTTTACAGAGAATAATTCTGGAAGCTCTGCCATACCGGAAATGGTTAAATTCTTACCATTAAGCTGCATAATTGATGAACTCATTGACTTAGCCCCAAGCATATAGCATTCGGTTTCCTTCGAAGTTTCTGCCACAATTGTATCTGTCAATGAATTATTGATAATCAAATACACCATGCCAAACTTCCCGTCCTTGCGGGAATGGCAGTAAACATGTATATTTTGCGAATTTGAAACACCACAATCATATACAGTGCTTCCCATTAGTCGATTCCAAAGCAGCAGGGCAAAGTAATTGGGACGGGGTTCAAAAGTTTTATGATCAAGCAGCCCATAATCGGAGGACGCAAGCGTGTTATGGAAAACCACCCCATCGGTAAGCAGTGAAAAGCTTCCCAGTTCATTCAGAGTACGAAATACATCTAAATAGGTAGAAGCCCAAGTATCTCCGCCTCCTGCTGCATCTCCAGATTCTGTAACCCATATTTGCCCATCGGGAACATATTGATCCCGCAATGCTATATGTTTTTTTACACAGGCTGGCGCTACCGCTAAATAAGCGTCCGTATGCGCTTGGCTTCTTTCCCAATGTGCTTCCGGCATGATAGAAGCCAACCGCTCTGAAATCCCATTGTAATAGTGATAACTAAACACATCGAGTTTGATTTTTGCGCCATCCATCAAGTCATGTGTGGTACAGGAATCTACCATATTACCAATCCCGGCGCCAAAACTTTTTTCTCCGGGAGAACCAATAGAGGGATCGCCGGTGGTACAGGGACCTACAATCAGGCATTCTGGGTAGTTGCTTCGAACCCATCCATTCAAAATATCCTGATCCCGCACATAATCCGCAGAAGTATATCCTTCGGGAGCTCCTGACATTTGCATCATGTTAGGCTCGTTCATAAACTCAATGGCATCAATATTTACACCATAGCTGTGACTGAAATCAAATATTTTTTTTGCCTGCGTCAGATCTAATGGACCACCATGCGGGTGATCTCCGGCACAGTTGCTAACGGATAGTAGCAGTTTTCCTTCTACTGCTTTTACGAAATCCAGTACGCCTATCCACTGCTCCTTTGTCAAAATATTCTGGTATCCATCGGGTGCTTTACCATTCGTTACTCCTTCAAAATCATAATAAGTCTTTGTAGCCCATGTACCAGAAACGCGGATCCATGTAGTCCCCAATCCTTTTGCCAACTTCCGAAGGCGCTCATTGTAAAGGTTAATGGGTGGATAATATTGCATCAATTCCTTTGTGGACGTCAGGTTCTGTATATTGGATACTGGCGGAAATTCCTCAATTCCAGCAATCTGAGCAGAAGTGTATGCTTTCCAGAAAGAGCCTCCTGTCACTTCGGCCATTTCAATATTATAGGAAACAAGACGTTCATCAATCTTACGAATAGAGCGGACTGATTGAATATTTTTTAGATTTAGTTTCATATTCATTCTCCTGTTCTGCTTATCACCGTAAAAGCCGATAAACCGCAAACCTTTGAATTAAGAATTCAAAATATTCATAAATTCATCTCCGGTAATCGTTTCATGCTGATATAAATACTGCGCCAGTTCATCGAGTTTTGCTCGGTTTTCCAAAAGAATTTGAGCGGCCTTCTCATGCTGTGCTTTGACAAGGCTCACCACTTGACGGTCAATTTCTGCTTGTGTTTCTGCGGAACAGGTCAGGGAGGAATCTCCACCAAGATACTGATTGGTGATAGTTTCCATTGCCACCATGTCGAAATCCTCGCTCATTCCATAGCGGGTGATCATTGCGCGGGCCAGCTTAGTCGCCTGCTCAATATCATTGGAAGCTCCGGTTGATATGGAACCAACAGCAATCTCTTCAGCAGCCCTGCCCCCTGTCAAGGTTGCAATCTTGTTTTCAATTTCCTCTTTACTCATCAGATAGTGGTCACCTTCATCAATCTGCATTGTATAACCCAATGCGCCAGAGGTACGGGGTACGATTGTGATTTTTTGTACTGGTGCAGAATTAGTCTGTTTGGCCGCGACAAGGGCATGTCCGATCTCATGATATGAAACAATCATTTTTTCTTTATCCGTTAAAATGCTGTTCTTTTTCTGATACCCAGCGATAACAACTTCTATACTTTCCTCAAGATCTGCCTGCGATACCGTTTTTCTCCTGTTGCGGATTGCCCGCAGAGCAGCTTCATTAACGATATTGGCAAGTTCCGCCCCGGAAGCGCCGGAAGCCATGCGTGCAATATGTGAATAATTGATATTTGGATCCGTTTTAATTCTCTTTGCGTGCACCCGCAAGATTTCTTCGCGACCTTTTAAGTCTGGAAGTTCCACCGGCACTCTGCGGTCGAATCGTCCCGGTCGGGTAAGAGCGGGGTCAAGCGCTTCCGGACGGTTGGTAGCTGCAAGAATAATTACACCTGTATTGCCATCAAACCCGTCCATCTCGGTTAATAACTGATTGAGTGTTTGTTCCCGCTCATCATTACCACCCAAACGGCCATCTCTCTTTTGCCCGATAGCATCAATCTCGTCGATAAAGATGATGCAGGGAGCCTTTTCTTTTGCCTGTTTAAACAGGTCGCGGACTTTGGATGCGCCCATACCAACGAACATCTCTACAAATTCCGAGCCAGACATCGAAAAGAAAGGAACGTTTGCTTCACCAGCCACAGCCTTTGCCAGCATGGTTTTACCAGTCCCGGGAGGGCCAACTAACAGGAGCCCCTTTGGCATAGAAGCGCCAATTTCCTCATACCGCTTGGGATTATGAAGATAGTCAACAATTTCGGCCAGATTTTCTTTGGCCTCATCTTCACCAGCAACATCGGAGAATTTAATACCATTGGATGACTTTACATAGACCTTTGCGTTGCTTTTCCCCATATTGAACATCATAGAATTGCTGCCGCCAGCTTTTTTCATCAGTTGCTTGGATAAAAGTTGTCCAAAACCCCAGAAAATGAGGATTGGCAATATCCATGTCAAGAAAAAGCTTAATAGCGGCGAAGCTTCCTGCACGATCTCACTTGCAAAAACAGCACCTGATTCATACAGCCGTTCTGTCAATCCGGGATCGTCCATCAGTCCGGTCTTATATACCTTTTCATCAGCTTTATCTGTAAATAAAATCTGATTGTCCTCGATTTGTACTCGGCCAATATTTTTTTCCTCCGTCATAGTCATAAAGGTGCCGTAATCCACTTCCTTGATCTGTCGGTGCATGATAGAAGGGAGTAGGATAGAGTTTAATAGAAGTACAACTAGCAGAGCAATACCATAGTAAAAAATCAATGGCTTTTTTGGTTTTTTTATCTCGTTCATTAAAATACCCCTTTGCTCGAATTTTTTGTTTCTGTAACAAGTGATTTTGTTCAACTACCACTCGGCTGTTTATTCTTATATGTATATGTTCACTTTTCAAAAAGAGCAGCTTGACCTCTGGGAATTTAGCCACTCAAAAGGTGTTTAAAGTGTTTTCTAAAGCCCAATCCCATCTATGAAATAGAATGCAAAAGCAATTTCCAAAAGATCTTAAAATCACTTAATTTCAGGCTCTTTTTTTCTGCGCCGCCAGAAATAATAAAACCAAAATGAGCAAATGGATATGGCGACTGTCAAAATAATGGAAACCCAAAACATTGGGGATGCCGGGTCGGTAATGCTCGTCCCAATTAATGTTGACGTAATGATACCGGGGAAAATCCCTAAAAGGCTTCCGAATAGATATTTGGTAAAAGGTATTTTAATTGCTCCTAAATGCATACTGACAGCATCCCCCGGAAGGAATGAGATAACCCGAAGAAAAAATGAAAGGAAAAATGCATTTCCGCTTTGGTAGGCGACAGCTTCTGCTAATCGGGGATATTTCTTCAGAAGTTTTGTAGCCGATGATTCCCCAGATACTCTGCCAACCCAATAGGGAATTGTCAATTCAATAATGACTCCCACCGTGTTTACCAAAATGGCCTCCAATGGCGGGAAGAGAAAGCCGCCGGCAATATGAAGGACGATGATTGGGGAAAAAACACTTAGACTCTTTATTCCGTAAATTGCCAGTAAAAAAACAGCAGCTAACCACTTGTTCTCCGGCGCATAGTGTAAAATGGCTTCTACTGATACATCCCTTCCGGAAAATAGATAGATCAGTATAAATGCAATACAAAGTAGAAACGGAAGTAACCGCAGTACTGTAAGCCCTCTGTTTTTCCATTTTATTTTGTTCAATCTTCTACCGCCTCACCTCTAAAATGGCCGCCGACAAATCGGCGGCCATCATCAAACTGTGTTTCTTGTGATATCTTTTGAGTTAATGATGATTCTTAATCAATCCGCATGCCTTAGACAGTTCCATAACAATGACCGGAATCAAAATCAAGCCCAAACCAAGCAAATATAGTTTTCCGGGAAGAATTACCAGGCCAAACGCGATACGGACCGGAGTGAAGAGAACGAGTGCGACCAGCAGCAGAGACACCAGGCAAGCCCAATTCAACTTATGATTACTAAATGGACCGATCTTAAACAAGGAATGCTCTGAACGCATATTATATGCCTGTATTACTTGAGAAAGCGCCAGAACCATAAATGCCAAGGTCTGTCCTCCGGCCAGAGAACCGGTAACATTTTCTCCAACCGCAAAACCAACCAAAGTCAATACTGCAAACATGAGTCCCTGCAAGACCACCCGAATTCCAAGTCCATGGGCAAAGATTCCTTCGTCTTTGGGCTTAGGCTTTCTGTCCATAACGTCGGATTCCACAGCTTCCATTCCCAGAGCAATGGCCGGCAGGCTGTCGGTAACAAGGTTAATCCACAAAAGCTGCATAGAAAGCAACGGAGTTTTATGCCACAACAGCATCGCTGTGAATACTGTAATGACTTCACCAATATTAGTTCCCAGCAGGAATCCAACGACCTTTTTGATATTGGCATAAATTCCGCGGCCTTCCTGAACAGCATCTACAATGGTTGCAAAGTTATCGTCAGTCAGGGTCATATCGGCGGCGCCTTTTGCCACATCCGTGCCGGTGATCCCCATAGCACAGCCAATATCGGCAGCCTTTAATGCTGGGGCGTCATTTACGCCGTCTCCGGTCATGGAAACAACCTGACCTTTTCGCTGCCACGCCTTAACAATGCGGATTTTGTTTTCCGGCGAAACGCGGGCATAGACTGAAATATCCTCCACACGATTATCGAGTTCGGTATCCGTCATGGCGTCCAGTTCCGCGCCGGTAATTGCCTGATCTCCATCCTGCAAAATGCCCAATTCCCTTGCAATAGCAGAGGCTGTTACAACATGGTCTCCGGTAATCATCACCGGCTTGATGCCTGCTTTGCGACAAGTAGCAACCGCCATTTTCGCTTCAGGCCGGGGAGGGTCGATCATACCCACGAGCCCCATCAGTGTTAAACCATTTTCCAGTTCTTCTGAGGTAGGTTTTTCCGGAATCGCATCGATTTCCTTGTAAGCGATTGCCAATACCCGCAGAGCGTCGGCGCTCATCTCTTCGGTAACCACCCGGGCTGTTTCCATATCGCCGGCAATACATCTGGGTGCCATCATATCAAAGGCGCCTTTGACAATGACGATATTTTTATTATCTATCCGGTTCACCGTGGTCATCAGTTTCCGATCTGAATCAAATGGGATTTCTGCTAAACGCGGATACCGTTTATTCAAATCGTCTTTTGGCATCCCGTTTTTATGAGCTGCCAAAACAATAGCGGTTTCTGTTGGATCACCGATATGCTGTTCTTCTGTTCCATGGAACACAACAGAACCATCGCAGCAAAGGGTTCCGTATTGAAGCAGTGTTTTCACACTTTCTGAATTCGCTGTAGTGATTTTCTCCGCAGTAGCAAAACCATCTACATAGGCTTCTACCAGAGTCATGCGATTTTGGGTGAGTGTTCCGGTTTTATCCGAGCAAATCACCGAGGCGCTTCCCAGTGTCTCGACTGCAGGCAACCGACGGATCAGGGCGTTTTTCTTTACCATCCGCTGAACACCGATGGAAAGGACGATCGTGACGATGGCGGGTAATCCCTCCGGGATAGCGGAAACAGCAAGCGATACCGCAGTCATAAAGATTTCCATTACCGGAATCCCATTGACAAGGCCAACAATAAAAATAACGGCACAGGCTGCCAAAGCCAGAATTCCTAGATATTTTCCAAGCTGAGCCAGCTTCTTCTGCAGCGGCGTCTGGCTGTCGCTTTCCCCCTCCAGCAGATTGGCAATTTTGCCCATTTCAGTGTTCATTCCTGTGGCGGTGACCACAGCCGTAGCTGTTCCGTAGGTAATGCTGCACCCGGAGAAGACCATGTTGTTCCGATCTCCAAGGGCTGCCTTTTCATCTATGATGGCCTGTGCATCCTTTTCCGAAGGCACCGATTCGCCGGTTAACGCCGATTCTTCGCTTTTCAGACTGACACTGTGCAGCAGCCGTGCGTCCGCAGGGATGAAATCCCCAGCTTCCAGACGGATAATATCTCCTGGTACAAGTTCCGAAGCATCGATCATTCTTTCCTCGCCATCACGAAGAACCCGGGCATGCGGGGCAGACATGCTTTTTAAAGCGTCCAGCGCTTTTTCCGCCTTACTTTCCTGCAGCATCCCCATGAAGGCATTGAGAACGACAATGAGCAATATCAGCACAGGTTCAAAGAATTCCATGGGATTCCCTTCAACGCAGGCTATTACAAAAGAGATAACTGCGGCGGCAATTAGTATCAGGATCATAACATCCTTGAATTGATCGAAAAAACGCTGCATATTGCTTTTTTTCTTTTTTTCTTTCAATTTGTTCGGCCCGTATTTTGCCTGCAATTCGGATATTTGCTCCATCGATAAACCGCTTTTTTCATTGACTGAAAATTGCCTTAAAATTTTTTCGGTAGGTTGATTATAAAATGCCAACGCATAGTCCCCCTGTACTGTATGATTCATGGAATGTTTCTATGGATTTATTGTAACAGAGCTGTTCTATGAAATCATTGGACAAATAAGAGCAGTGTTACAATTTTTTTCGCTGGGGGCAAAGTGTTACTTTTTTGGACACTTTCCTTTATCTGTTTCCTAAAGTACAGTCTAAAATACGGAATTTTTATTGCCTGATGGATTGCTTTATGGTATAATTAACTCTATATAGATACTCGATGTAGAGGGGGTGGGTCGTCTGGCAGATTCTACTATAACAAAACGCGCGTTGGCAGGAGCATTAAAAGAATTGATGGAAACGCAGTCTTTCTCCCAAATCAGCGTGCTGGACATTTGTGAGAAGTGTAGAATGAACCGTAAAAGCTTCTATTATCATTTTAAGGACAGGTATGATCTTGTTAACTGGATTTATGATACGGAATTCGTCACAGTAGTTAACCAAAAGGAATACGACAGCGATTGGGAACTGATGGAGGATATCTGTCAATATTTCTATGATAACAGGAACTTTTATAGAAAAACCTTTGTAATTGAAGGGCAGAATTCGTTTTCGGATTATTTCAGGGATGTTATTACCCTTATTATCAACAAGGGTATGCAAGGGTATTTCCGCAATGACGATTCCATTGATTTCTTTTTAGACTTCTATGCAGACGCCTTTGTTTGTGCTGTTAAACGCTGGATTTCTCAAAAGGACTGCATCCCAGCCAAAGAGTTTTCTTGCAGATTAAAAAGATGCCTGATTGGAATGTCGGATAGAATCGAGCAGGAATTTCCGGATGAATAAATTGCCCCAATGAATGAGCGGAAGGATATGCAGGATGCATGTCCTTCCGCTTCTTTTTTAATTGAAGCGATAAGAGGCGCTGTTTTATTTTTTGCTGCCCTTTACCTACAAAACGGACAGACCGAAACCGGTGTCCCAAAATTTCTCACTTGCAGCTATTTGTCCAATGCACAGACAAGATAAAACCTTTACAATAAAGAGGCGTTCGGGTTTTGTTGTGGAGAACCTGTTTCGATAAATCGGGAAGATTTCCACTGTGGTATACAAAAGGAGTGAGCCAGTGAATTTACCTAATAAATTAACAGTTTTGAGAATGATACTGATTGTACCCTTTATTGTTATCCTATTGGGCGGCCAAGCCGGATGGCTAGGAAATATCAATCCTTATACGGATTATATCGCGCTCGGTATTTTTGTCATTGCCAGCCTGACTGACTGGTTAGACGGTTACATTTCAAGAAAATATGGCCTTATTACGAATTTTGGAAAATTCATGGATCCCATCGCAGACAAATTGCTGGTCTGTTCGGCGCTTATTGCTTTAGTCGAGCTAGAGAGGATCCCTTCATGGGTGGTCATTATCATAATCGGGAGAGAGTTCATCATCAGCGGATTTCGACTGGTTGCTTCAGATAAAGGAATTGTAATCGCCGCCGGTAATTGGGGAAAAGCAAAAACTGTATGCCAAGTATTGCTAATCTGCCTAGTGCTGTTAAATTTACCTTCTCTGCAGATATGGACAGATGCTGCTATGGTGGTTACATTGATTCTTACCGTCGTTTCTCTTATAGATTATTTGATCAAAAACAAAGATGTGTTAAAAGGATAAAGGAGCGTCTATATGTCAAAGCGAATAGCAATTGTTACCGACAGCAACAGCGGTATCACACAGGAAATGGCAAAAAAACTCGGCGTTTTTGTTTTGCCGATGCCTTTTGTGATCAATGGACAGACGTATTACGAAGATGTCAATCTCTCTCAGGAGGATTTTTATGAAAAGCTCAAGAACGAGAATGAAATACACACCTCTCAGCCGCTAACTGGGGAAGTTCTCGATTTATGGGATTCCCTCTTAAAAGATTATGACGAATTAGTCTATATCCCCATGTCCAGCGGGTTATCAGGTGCCTGCGCTACAGCAGCTATGTTGGCAGAGGATTATGACGGGCGGGTATCTGTTGTAAATAATCAGAGAATATCAGTCACTCTGCGGCAATCAGTAATGGATGCTATGGAGCTTGCCAGCTCTGGAAAATCCGCTGAAGAAATCAAAAGTATCTTGGAAACAGAAAAACTGCAATCCAGCATCTACATCATGCTGGATACACTGAAATATTTAAAAAAGGGAGGGCGGATTACGCCTGCCGCAGCAGCAATTGCAACCGTGCTGCAAATCCGTCCAGTATTGCAGATTCAGGGCGGCAAGTTGGATGCTTTTGCAAAAGCACGCAGCCAAAACCAAGCAAAAATTATTATGATGGATGCTATGCGGCAGGATATTGAAAAACGGTTTGGCGGTGCAGATCAAGTTCGGATTTATGTCGCTCATACCAATCAAGATCTAATAGCCCATGATTTTGCTCAAACCGCAGAAAGGGAGTTGGGGATGAAAGTTGATTTTTGTGATCCGCTTTCCCTTAGCGTGTCCTGTCATATCGGTCCAGGGGCCTTGGCAATTGCCTGTTCCAAAAAAATAGATTCCTATCTGTAAGCCTATATTAGGTCCTCTAAAAAACGGATATCTGCTTTCGGTTTAGGCAGATATCCGTTTTTTCCTGCTGCTTTTACGGGTGGTTTATTGCTGGAAAAGACGGCTGGT
>URPG01000038.1 GCA_900549675.1 uncultured Oscillospiraceae bacterium
AAAATAGCTAAAAAATAAAAATTAAAGTCAGCATTTAAACTATAAATAAAAAACTGAAACTAATTTTAGGATAAATTTAAAATATAGAAACGCTATAAATGTGTTTTTAGAAGGTTAATTCAGTGCGAATCAACAGGCAAAAACATGAGTGTTGTATATTCGCACAGAAACTCATTTTTACTATAGGATAAGTGGTTCTTCAATATTAAAGCTTTCTTTCGCACCAATATGTTTGACTTTATTTTCGTAGTTGTTTCCTAAATAATAAAAACGCAAACTGTCTGTTTTTTTATCAATAATTTTTTCGAGGATATTTTCTACTTTGCGGCTTTGCGCATAGTCTAGAACACATTCAAACACAGAATTTTGCACGCGTTGACCATAATTTGTGCATTGTTTGGCAACCTGGCGCAATCTTCTGCGTCCAGCGGTGGTTTCTGTGTTGACGTCATAAGTAATTAAAACTAAAATAATTGTCACCTACTTCCATAAAAAAGGGGGATAATCGTCTAAATCACCTCTAAGATATCGAGCGAGTAGCAGAGCCTGTGTATGAGGAACCAATCCCCATTTAATTTTTTCTTCCAAGAAAGGATGTGTCAGTGAATCTTGTTTTCTTTCCTGCCAAGCTTGCAAAACGGTCTTTCTGGTAGTGTCATCCATAATGACTGCGCCACTTTCTTTTTGTGCAAATCCATTGGGTTTTATAATTTTTCGGTTAATCAATGAAAGTACAAATCGGTCGGCCATTACACTGCGCAGTTCTTCCATTACATCAAGAGCCAAAGAAATTCTTCCCGGTCGGTCTTTATGGAGGAATCCTACATATGAATCCAGTCCTACTCCTTCTAATGCAGAAGCACAATCATGTGCAAGCAGTGTATAGACAAAGGAGAGCAGAGCATTTACCTTGTCGAGCGGGGGCGTCTGTTTCTGCCGGAAAACTTAAAATCATCCTTTTGCTGTAGGATTAGTTCATCGAATACACTAAAATAACAGCTTGCCGCCTCTCCTTCTATTCCCAACAGACTCTCATACGTTGAGCATTCCGACAAGGCAGACAAGCTGTCAACCAACTGGGAACAATGAGATTTAACGTTGAGAATGTCTATTCTTTGAGGATAGTCACGTGTGGCACGTTCCAAGACCCAACGGGCATTATAGATTTTTCCCAGTAAAAATCGTTTTGCTAACCTGAGGCTGGCGAAGGGATCATCGCTGAAACGATACTGAGATTTGCGCAGGGTGACATTCCCGTTCACCTCCCCTGTGATACGGGAAAGAAAGCGTCCATTGGGATTTAAAAAAGTGAGGGAAATTCCTGATTTTGCACATTTACCCATAAGGGCGGGGCTGGCTCCGGTATAGCCAAAACACAAAATGCCCTCTAGATTATGTAGGGGGAAGCGGGCGCACTCTTTTTGCTCTCTTAGGATCACCACATTTTCTCCGTCCAGAGAAAGATAGCTGTCGGGATGTGTTATGTAAAGGGTATTCAATAATTTTTTCATCATTCATCACTGTCCTCGGATTTTATTTCGTGCAGGCGCTTGGCGAGGTAGGCGGAAACAGATTGCTTTTTAGCAATTTTGGGCAGGCATAAATCTTGTAAAGAGCAGGAGCGGCAGGCTTTGGTCGGTTTACAAACGGGGGTATGCCGTTTTTGATACAATTCATGCATTTCAGAGAAGATTTTATACACATGTTCTTTTAAAGTATCATTTATTTCTACGGGAGTACGGCGTCCTGTTTCACCATAGTATAAATATCCCTTTGGTACGTCACACAGGAGCATTTCAGATAGACAAATCGCCTGTGCGGCTAATTGCAGAACATCTTCTTCACCCGTTTTGGGTTTGCCCCGTTTATATTCAATGGGAATGGGGATGAAGTTTCCCTCTAAGCCTTGTATGGGAACACCATTTTTGCTTTTATGAAGTTCGACAATGTCACAGACACCAGTAGCGCCGAGCGTTCGCGAAACAATCGGCATACCACGTGAAATAACAATATTGCCGCGCGTTTCACGCAGGGAATCATCATGGGCTCTTTCGTGCAAAATATCACCGTCTACCGTTAAGAAGTTTTCAGCCCACTGTTGTTCGATATGAATGAGTGCCCATTGCCGTCTGCAAAAGGTAAAGTGCTGAATACCCGATAAAAGCAAAAAATCTTCTTCGTTATATTCTTTCATGAAAATCTCCTTATTTACCTTGCTGTTAATTGTCATATGTCATTTATACCACAGAAGAAATTAAAACTCAATTATTCTATATAAATTTGTCGTAAAAAGTATTAACTTTAGATAAAATAACGAAATAATTACGAAAATAGAATTATTTGTCTTTTCAAATCTTACGGTTTATGATATAATCAAATAAAAAATTTAATTTCATGGTTAATTGTTTTGAATTAGCATTTAGCATGAGGATAGGGCGTTTTAAAGTTGGCAAAACCTTTTGATGAGTTTGTGGCTCACATCCGAGAAAAAGACCGTGAGGAACAATCCGTAATCGAACATTCAAGAGCGGTAGCGCAAAGAGCTGCTGAAAAGGGAAAAGATTATGATCTTGCCGATATCATGTATTGTGCAGGTTTGCACCATGATGACGGTAAATTCATGCCGGCTTTTAAAGACTACATTCAAAAAGCTGCTAGGGGAGAGCCCGTACAGAGAGGATCAGTTCCTCATGCTGTACACGGGGCAGTTTTAATAGACTCATTGTTTCCGATACAGGACAAATATCAAAAATCAACGGTTGAGTGGCTGCGTTATATTATTTTGAGTCATCATGGGCTGCGGGACGCCGTAGAAACAGAAGGCAAAGTTCCTTTTGAAGAATCTAAAAAGGCGATTGAACATGATTTTGAAAGACTAAAGGAATTAGCTGAAAAATATTATGGACGAGATGAATTGACAAAAGAATATGAAAAGGCTGTTTTGAATGGAAAAAAGCTTTTTAAGAAGATAAATACTTTCAAAAACACTTATCAAACTGCGAAAATACACAGACTTTTTTTGACAGGTATGTATGCAAGATTAATGCTGTCTTTATTAATTGATGCTGACCATTCTGATACAGCAGATTTTGAAGAAGAAAGAACTTCCGTAAAACGGCCAAATCGAGCACAAAGAAAAGAAGAATGGAGAAAACGCCAAGCTTTTTTTGAAACAAAATTAGCCAATATCGGTAGGGATAAAACCCCTTCAACGCTGGATTGTTACCGGCAAGAAATATCGAATGCTTGCTTTACGTTTCCAACCGCCGAAAGCGGAATGTACCGTATGGTGGTTCCCTGCGGAGCGGGTAAGACGCTTTCTTCTCTGCGTTATGCACTGCGGGTAGCAAAGGATTACGGGAAGAAGCATATTTTTTATATTGCACCTTTTAATTCAATCTTAGAGCAGAATGCGGATGAACTGCGAAAATTTCTCGGCGGCGCAGAAATCGTGTTGGAACATCACTCTAATGTTGTGTTTGAACCGGATTCCGAAAAAGAAAAAGAGTATCTTTTGCTAACTGAAAATTGGGAGGAATCTCCTGTCATTGCGACCACAGCGGTGCAGTTTTTGAATACTCTTTTTGGCGGCAAAAAATCCTCCATTCGCAGAATGCAGGCGCTGGGGGATTCTGTTATCATATTGGACGAAGTACAGGCCCTGCCTCTGAAAGTCACAAAGCTTTTTAATGGTGCGATGAATTTTCTCTCTTATTTTTGTCATTCCAATATCATTTTGTGCTCGGCAACACAGCCCCCTCTTGAAGACTTGGATAACTATCGCTTAATAGAGCCTCTGAATATTATTGAAAAAGAAGAAGAATACGCTCGTGTTTTTAAGCGAGTAGAAATTGTGCCGTATTTAGAGGAATCTAAATTCACTTATGAAGAAACAGCAGATTATATTGAAAGACAAGCAGAAGAAGTAAAATCTCTTTTGCTGGTGGTCAATACCAAAGAATGTGCCAGCGAGGTTTTTTCCTTTCTAAAGAAGAAATATCCGGAGGATTCTCCGTATGTTCTTTTTCATTTGTCGACGAATATGTATCCGTTGCACCGTAAGCTAAAAATCAGTGAAATTAGAGAAATGCTGATCAACAAAAACAAAAAAGTGATTTGTGTTAGCACTTCTTTAATTGAAGCGGGTGTAGATGTTTCTTTTGAACGGGTGGTTCGTTCGCTGACGGGCTTAGACAGCATTGTGCAGGCAGCGGGACGCTGCAACCGAAATAAAGAAACAGATTGTGGCAAAGTGATTGTCATTGATATTAAAGAAGAAAAATTTGGAAGAGGTTCTTCCGTAAAGCAGATTCAAGATTTTACCAGAAGTGTGTTTTATGATATTGAGAACTATCCGAAGGAATTTGTCGGCGGTGCATTGTCAAAGCGTGCCATGGATGTTTATTATCGTTATTACTATAATAAATTTAAAACCGGTTTAGGATATCCTCTTGGAAAAAACAACCCATATTCGCTTGTAGACCTTTTATCCACAAACACAAGAATTGTCAAAGAAAACATAAGAGAAAAGTTTTTTCTGCCTCAGGCTTTCAAAGAGGCGGCAAATCATTTCAAGGTAATTGATGACGAGGCAAAATTCAGTGTGGTAGTGGTTGCCAACGGGCAAGTGGCTGACAAAATAAAAGAGTTGAGAAAGAAAAAATTCCCCTCTGAAAAAAGAAAAATATTGCGGGAATTGCAGCCGTATACGGTGCAAATTAACAAATATCAAATTAAAAATTATGAAGACAACATTGAAACAAACGAAATTTTAACCATGGATAAAAAGTATTATTCGGATGATATTGGATTGGATGAAACAAAAGATGCTTTAGCAGAATTTTTAAATGCTTAAAAAGGAGATGATATGGTTGGAGAAAAAAAGGAATACAGTAGAATTTGAAGTCAGCGGTGCCAGAGCTCTTTTTTCTGACCCTGTTACACGGGTAGGCGGTGAAAAAACAAGCTATTATGTACCTACTTATGAGGCACTAAAAGGTATCATGCAGTCCATTTACTGGAAACCCACGCTCATTTGGGTCATCGATGCTGTTCGTGTTATGAAACCCATTCAAACGATGTCAGAGGGAATCCGTATTAAAAAATATAATAGCAGTGTGAGTGATTTATCTATTTATACTTATTTAAGAGATGTCACCTATAAAGTTAGAGCACATTTTGAGTGGAATGAAAATCGGCCGGAACTGGCGGCAGACCGCAATGAACATAAACATCACAACATTGCCAGACGAATGATTGAACGCGGCGGGCGCAGAGATATCTTTTTAGGCACAAGGGAATGCGCCGCAGATGTATCTCCCTGCGTGTTTGATGAGGAAACGGGTTTTTATGACAATATCGAGGAATTTTCTTTGGGATATATGTTCCACGGATTCACCTATCCTGATGAAGCAGTCCGTGAGGAAGAAAAAGGGCATTTGAGCGTTCGGTTTCATCATGTTGTGATGAAAAAAGGAATCGTTGAATTTCCTGCTCCCGAAGAAATCCCTAGCAAAGACCGTAGAGTTCTGCATGAAATGTCGGTAAAGCCCTTTGGACATGAACATGAAAATTTTGTGGGTCTGGAAGAATTCACCAATGAGGAGGTGGCGCAGTGAGCTGGGCCGGTTCTCTTTGTGACCTCTATAACCGAAACGTTTACTTGGCCGGTGAAAGTTTGGGAAATCAGCCTATGCTGCTGCCGATTTGTCATACCACGGCAAAGGCGCAGGTCGAAATACTAATCAATATGGACGGTGAATTTATCAGAGCCTCTAAGGTGGAAAAAGACCAAGCCACTACGCTTTGCCCGGCTACAGAGCGTTCGGCCGCCCGCAGCAATGGCATCGAGCCTATGCCGCTGTTTGACAAATTGATTTATCTTGCCAAGGATTACAGCCTGTATATTGACGGAAAAGATAACAGCAATGAATTTCATAATCAGTATTTGGCGGCACTCAAAAAATGGGTGGATTCTCCTTACCATCACCCCAAGGTAAATGCTGTTTATCAATATTTATTGCAAGGCAGGGTGGTGCAGGATTTAATCAGGGCAGATGTCTTAAAACCTGATGAATATGGGAAGATTACCCATAAAGAAAAAGTAAACGGAATTGACCAGACGGATATTTTTATACGATTTAAGGTTCATCCCCCCGAAAGGCTTTCGATGTCAGAGAAACAGGATGATACCGACCATGTTTATCAAGATGAAATGTGGCTAGATAAATCTGTTCAGCGTAGTTTTATTGAATATTATACGGATATTCTTTCTCAGCAAAGCAAGGATCTTTGCTATTTAACCGGCGAAAAAATGTTTCCTGCCACCCGTCACCCGGCTAAAATTCGTAATGAGGCTGACAGTAAGGCAAAGCTGTTTTCTTCCAATGACAACGAAAACTTTACCTATAAGGGGCGCTTTAACGTCAAAGACAAAGACGGTTACAGTGAGGCGATGTCGATTGGCTACATTACATCACAAAAAATCCATAATGCATTGAAGTGGATTATCCGTCGGCAAGGCAAAACGAGAGATGGACTTTGTTTTGTCACATGGGAAGAAGATTTAAAAAATCTCCCTGGATATTCAGATTCCAGCAGTCAAATTATCAGCAGTATAACAGATGAGGACTTTGAAGACGAGGATGATGAACAGTTTCAAATTTCAGATACCGGATTTTATTCAGCAGAGAGATTTAAAAAAGCGCTGAATGGGTATGGTTTTGAAGAGAAAGAGAATGATTCTCAGGTAGTGATTTTAGCGCTAAATGATGCCACACCGGGCCGTTTAGCCTTGACCTATTATAAAGAATTAAAAGGCTCTCAGTATCTGGAAAAAATTGAAGAATGGCATGATAGTTGCCGCTGGTGGCATTTCTATATAGACAAAGAGAAAAAATATCGTGGCTATGAAGGAATGGTTTCTTTTGGTGAAATCGCCGCAGCAGTTTACGGTGTAGAACAAAATGAAAAATTGGTTCTGCGAAAAAACAGTGACGGGAAGGCCATTCAGCTTATTAAGACCTTTGAACGTTTAACTCGTTGTGTGCTGGAAGGCAAAAATGTTCCCCAAGATTTAGTCAATTATGCTGTGATACGGGCATCACAACCACTCGCGTATAAAAACAAATTAAATTATCAAAGAGTGCTGAACGTGGCCTGCTCTTTGGTAAAACGCAGTTACTGGGAAAGACAAAAAGAAAATCCGTCAAAAGGAGTGAAGATAGGCATGGCATTAGACGTTACCAATTCAGACAGAAGCTATTTGTATGGCAGGTTGTTGGCTTTGGCAGAAGCTGTTGAAAATTCAGCAATGAATGAAAGCGGAGATAGCCGCAGAAGTACTAATTCTGAAAAGCTTAGAAAGCGGTTTTCAGAATTTCCTTATAGCACATGGACCATTCTTTATAAGAAACTGGATCCTTACTTCAAAAGGCTGAGTATAGGACTAAGAGAGTATTATCAATCAGAAATTGATGAAATAATGGCATTGTTTAAACCGGGCGATTTTGAGTGTAATCAAAAATTAAGTGGATTATATCTGATGGGTTATAGTTTACAGCGAAAACACGGTAAAGACAAAAAAGAAAAAAGCAAATTAAAAAATCAAACAGTGAGTCAAAATATTGAATAATACGGAGGGATAAATTATGGGAGTACTTCAAAATAAAATCGATTTTGCGGCTTTGGTCACAGTGAAAAAGGCCAACATTAACGGTGACCCGCTTTCCGGCAACCGACCTAGGGAGGATTATGACGGCTACGGTATTTTCTCTGATGTTGCCATTAAGAGAAAAATTCGCAATCGTTTGCAGGATATGGGCGAAAAAATCTTTGTGCAGTCTGATGATCGCAGTGATGACGGGTATAAGAGCTTAAAAGAAAGAGCCGATAAGTGCGAGGAATTTCAAAAAGAGGCGGGCAAAGGCAAAAAAGCAGATGCTGAAAAATGTGCACAAATTGCCTGTAAAGAGTGGATTGACGTTAGAAGCTTTGGACAAGTTTTTGCCTTTAAAGGTGATACAGTTTCAATTGGTGTAAGAGGACCGGTTTCCATTCATCAAGGGACCAGTGTTTCTCCGATACAGGTGACCGAAATGCAGATTGTCAAGAGTGTCAATAGTGAATCCAAGGACTCTCGTGCCTCCGATACCATGGGCATGAAATATTTTGTGGATTTCGGACTATATGTGATTCGCGGCAGCATCAATTGCCAATTGGCTGAAAAAACAGGATTTTCTGATGAAGACGCTGAAAAAATCAAGCAAGCATTGGCTACTCTGTTTGAGAATGATGCCTCTGCGGCAAGACCGGAGGGCAGTTGTGAAGTCAGAAGGCTCTATTGGTGGAAACACAATGAAAAAACTCCCAAAGAAACCTCTGCTATGATTCAGCGTTCGTTACAGATTAAACCAAGAGAGGGCGTAGAAATTCCAAAAGAATTCTCAGATTATGAGATTACCCCCAAAGAAAAACTGCTTGGAAATCCGGAAATTATAGAGTTCTAAATAGAAAGAATAATAATGAAAAGCGAAAAACCTGTGACAATCGATGTCACAGGTTTTTGCTCTGTTTGAGTATCAATTTTATAAACAAATGTCAAAGGAAATTTGAAATTACGAACGCTTATCAGCTAAAGTTTGGCACAGCCAGGGCAGATGAATTTCAAATTTAGGGCCAAAGCGAATATCTTTTTGATATTTTGCTGTGCTGACAATGGTTTTCCATGTAAATTCTGTGGCGAGCTGACAAGCATCAAATAAGTCTAAATTGTTTAACAGAGCACCTGTGAGGACGGAGGCAAAGGTATCGCCTGTCCCATGGAAATAACCGGGAATTCTGTCATATAAATAAAATTCAGTTTTCCCTAAATCGCGGTCAAAACAGGCGGCACCCAATTGTTTGTCATCCCAATGAATCCCTGTGAGAACAGCTTGTTTGGGACCAATTTCACAGAGCGACGACAAAATATTTTGAACATATTCTTTTGTATACGGTCCCTCTTGATAAGGAATACCCAAAATACGAGAGGCCTCGGTCATATTGGGAACGATGACATCACATTGATGACATAGGCGGGCGATGCCGTCTGCCATTCTTTCGGTATAGGTGGGATACAGTTTTCCGTTGTCGCCCATGACAGGATCAATAATGATTTTTGTGTTCTTTTCTTGAAAAAGAGTAAAGAAATGGTTGACAATTTCAATTTGATCTGCACTGCCCAAAAATCCGGTATAAATAGCATCAAAATGGCAGCCGACAGCTTTCCAGTGGTCAGCCATGGCTTTCATTTTATCAGTTAAGTCAATATAGACGTAATCCTCAAAACCACCGGTGTGTGTAGATAAAACGGCAGTCGGCAAAACCGAGGTTTCCACCCCGCAGGCGGATAGAATCGGCAAAACAACCGTTAAAGAGCATTTGCCCACACCCGAAAGGTCGTGTATGGCGGCGGCGTTGGGAAATAAATTTGACATAAAATCAGTCCTTTGCAAAGAATGAGAAATGATGGAAACATATGATTGTTTCTCGGTTAAAAGTCAGTAAATTCAAAATTGACTAAAATTTAGTATAGCACTGCTGTTTTATAAAAGCAATCTTTCACCAAGAAAAGAAAAAATAAAAAAGGAGGGCATAGCCACTCCTTTTGGATACATAGAAAGATTACAAATTGAAAAATCGTTTGGCGTTATAATATGAAATATCTTGAACAATCTGTCCCAGTGCGTCTATGTCGGAACCGATTTCTCCGTTTTCATACCAACGCCCAAGCAGGTCACAAAGAATACGCCTGAAATATTCATGTCGGGTGTAAGAAAGAAAACTGCGTGAGTCTGTCAGCATACCAATGAAATTGCCAAGAACGGATTGGTTAGCATAATTTGTAAGCTGCTGTTCCATCCCCTGTTTGGTATCGTTAAACCACCAGGCCGCCCCATGCTGAACCCTACCGTTAATGCCGTATTCTGAAAAACAGCCTGCAATTGTGGCAAGCATAGCGTTGTCATTGGGATTTAAAGAATATAAAATTGTTTTGGGAAGCTGATCTTTTTCGTTCAACGCATTGAGGAAGGAAGCAATTTCATTTGCATTTCCGCCTTGTCCGATGCAATCATAACCGGTATCAGGTCCTAACCGGGCAAACATTTTTTGATTGGTGTTTCTCACAGCCCCGTAATGGATTTGCATGACCCAGCCACGGCGGTGATATTCTCCTGCCAGAAATTGTAAGAGGGCATATTGAAAGGCGTCAGTTTCGGCTTGCGATAATGCCTCTCCCGCCAATCGTTTTTGAAAAATGTTTTCGATTTCCTCATTTGCGGCAGGCGCAAAAGGAATTTTATTCAAACCATGGTCGCTGATGATACAGCCGCATTCAGCAAAATAATCCATACGGACAGATAGGGCTTTTTTTAAGTCTGATATAGAATGGATGGGTTGATGAGAAGCTTCGGAAAGCTGAGAAAGATACAGAAGATAATGACGGTCTTGGAGGTTTAAGGATTTATCAGGACGCCAACCGGGTAAAACCTTGACATTAAAAGTAAAATCTTTGGCCAGCTTTTGATGATTTTCCAGAAAATCGATAGGATCGTCTGTTGAAATAATGACTTCCACTTTTGAGCGGCGGATAATTTCACGCACACTGAGAGAGGTAAGCATTTCAGTGGTTAATTGCCAAACTTCCTCGGCAGTTTGAGTGTTTAAAATACCATCGTAGCCAAAGTAGCGTTTGAGTTCAAGGTGAGCCCAATGATAGACGGGGCTGCCGATTGCTTTTTCCAATACAGCGGCAAAGCGTAAAAATTTAGTTTTGTCATCGGCGTTGCCTGTGATTTCCTCTTCAGGGATTCCGCAGGCTCTCATCAACCGCCATTTATAATGATCACCATTTAACCAAAGCTGTGTAAGGTTTTCGGCACGAAAATCCTCGGCGATTTCGCGGGGATTGACATGACAGTGATAATCAATAATTGGCAATGCTTCAGCGTATTGATGATACAGTATTTCAGCGGTTTGTGTAGAGAGCAGGAAATTTTCATCTAAAAAAGCTTTCATGAGTAGGCTTCCTTTCTGCGAAAATTATAAATCATTTTTTCGGCCTGTCAGTGTCTGTTTTACAGGGTTACGCCTTGTTTGAAAATAGCCATATCACGCAGTCCGAGTTCTTCGGATTTTACTTTTTTGCCGGAGGCTACCGCTAGGATATATTGATAAAACTCTTCTGCCAGTTCATCCATGGGTTTACCGCTTACCAGTTGACCGGCATTAAAATCAATCCATCTTTTTTTGGATTCATAAAGAGGGGTGTTACTAGATATTTTTACCGTAGGCACGGGTGAGGCAAACGGTGTGCCGCGGCCTGTGGTGAACAAGACAATATGGGCCCCTGAGGCGACCAAAGCCGTAGAGGCAACCAAATCGTTGCCGGGAGCATTGAGTAAATTCAAACCTTTGGTTTGCACGGGCTGACCGTATTCTAACACATCTGTCACGATATTGTCACCCGCTTTTTGGGTACAGCCCAAAGATTTATCCTCCAATGTGGTAATACCGCCTGCTTTATTGCCGGGGGAGGGATTTTCATAAATATTTTGATTGTGGTCTTGAAAGTATTTTTTAAAATTGTTAATCAGCCCCACTGTTTTTTGGAAAATCTCTTTATTCTGGCAGCGGTTCATCAAGATGGTTTCTGCACCGAACATTTCCGGAACCTCGGTAAGAATACTGGTGCCGCCTGCGGCAATGATTTTATTGCTGAACTGGCCTACCAGCGGATTTGCGGTAATACCCGAAAGTC
>URPG01000039.1 GCA_900549675.1 uncultured Oscillospiraceae bacterium
AATAAAAAATATGGAAAACTAGTAAGCGAATAAAATGAAATCAATTTCAAAAAGATGCAGAGATATATGAACGGCAGGAGCAACCAACATAAGACAATCCTTAGAAGATTCGTTTTAGAAGTTGTTTTATACACCTTGAATAGTGTATAATAAAGCAAACAAAATGAATGAGGCAATTTAGGAATGCAAAAGCTAAAGAAAGATTTAAAGTATATCGGCATTGTTTTATGTGCTTTGGGAATGATATGGTTCTTTATTCCTGTGGTTCGCGGCAAGGTATTGACAACAGGCACCATATTCGGTGAGTTTATTTGTTTATTGGGCTTGTTTTTACTTTTATGGTATCGCAAAATAGCAGAAAAAGGAGGTTGGAAATTGGTCTGGATTCGTTTGCTGTCCTTCGGTTTTATCCTTGGTTTGCTTTGGTCGGGCTATCTTACGATACTCATGTTTTCTGCTGTTTCTAAAAAACCACCTGAAAACGCTCATATTATTGTACTGGGAGCAAGAGTGTTTGAAAATGGAGAGCTTAGTATCAGCCTGAAAAAACGCGTGAAGGCAGCGTATGATTATTTGGAAAAGCACCCTGAGAGCAAATGCATTGCCACAGGCGGGCAAGGGGATAATGAACCGGTTGCGGAGTCTATCGCTGAAAAAAAGCAGTTGACGGATTGGGGGTTAAATCCCAAAAGAGTTTTTATCGAAACAAAATCACGCAACACGCGAGAAAATATGCTTTATGCCGCACAAGTAGCGAAAGAAGAGAATCTCGGCACGGAGTTTGCCATTGTGACACAGGAGTTTCATATGTTTCGTGCCATGAAATTGGCAAAAGATATGGGGCTGAAAGCTTATAGTCTGCCGGCAGAAACAGACCCTTTGATGTTTCCGGCTTACTACGGCAGAGAATTGTTGTCCTTGACCAAATGGAAGTTAGAAGAATTATTTTTAGGAGGGAATCAAAGATGAGCATTTTGATTAAGCGCGCGAGGATAGTCAATCCCGCAAGAAACGAGGATTTTGTGGGGGATATTTATATCGAGGGCGAAAAAATTGCTGCCATTGCAGAAGACCTGTTTGAATATTTGTCCAAAGCATCCGGAGTCATTGATGCCAATCATTTTATCGCCGCCCCCGGCTTGGTGGACATGCATGTTCATCTGCGTGACCCCGGCTATACCGATAAAGAGGATATTCATTCGGGCTGTCGTGCGGCGGCAGCGGGCGGCGTAACCGCTGTGCTGGCCATGCCTAATACCAATCCTGCGGTTGATTCCCCCGAAACGGTACACTATATTTTGGATAAAGCCAAGACCGCCGATGCAGACGTTTATACCACCGCCTGCATTACAAAGGGGATTCAAGGCAAAGAGATGTGTGATTTTAAAGCCCTGAAAGAAGCCGGCGCCATTGCCCTCAGTGATGACGGGCGCCCTGTTTTAAGTACACTTCACCTTTTGGAGGCTTTGCAGGCGGCTCAACAGCTCGGCATGATTGTTGTGTCACACTGTGAAGATTTAACGGCTATCGGTGATATCTGTATCAATGAGGGAAATGTGTCAAAGGAACTGGGATTGTTCGGCAACCACCGTGCGGTGGAAGACTGCGGAACGGCACGAGAAATTGCCGCTGCCGCCGCTGTGAATGCGCCCTTGCATATCTGCCATGTCAGCACAAAAGGCTCGGTGGAGTTTATTCGAGATGCCAAACGTCGTGGACTATCGATTACCGCTGAAACAGCACCGCATTATTTAATGCTGACAGAGGAAGAGATACGCCGTAAGGACGCTGATTTTAAAATGAATCCGCCCTTGCGTACGGATGAAGACAGACAGGCCTTGATTCAGGCACTCAAAGACGGAACCATTGACGCAATTGCCACAGACCATGCACCTCATACTCCACAGGAAAAATCAGATTTTATACATTCTCCCAATGGTTCGATTGGTATGGAAACCTCTTTATCAGCTACGCTGACGGCTTTGGACGGTATCCTTACTGTTCCTGAAATTATACGCAAAATGAGTGTGAATCCGGCTGAAATCCTGAAAATTCCTGCCGGAGAATTAGCGGTTGGCAAGCTTGCCAATTTGGTGCTGTTTGACGAAAATGAACAGTGGATTGTCGACGAAAATAAACTGCATGGAAAAAGCAAAAATACCCCTTTTAAAGGGATGAAATTAAAGGGTAAGGTCAAATACACCATTTTCCGCGGCAGAAAAGTATATGAAGATGAAAAATAAATGAATGGTTTTTTTATAAAACTTAAAATTAAATTGTATCAGCAAGGAATAGAAAGGAAATCTCACTATGGCAATGGATAAACTGCTCGAAAATATCATGGAAATGCAAAACCCCAGTGTAGCCGGCTTAGACCCTAAACTGGACTATATCCCTTCTTTTATCAAGGAAGAAAGCTATGCTAAATACGGTAAAAATTTGGAGGGGGCGGCACAGGCGCTTCTCACTTTTAATAAAGCCTTGATTGATGTTTTGTGCGATATTGTACCGGCGGTAAAACCGCAGGCGGGCTATTATGAAATGTATGGCTGGCAGGGTATGAGAGCACTTACCGAAACAATTGCCTATGCCAAAGAAAAAGGAATGTATATAATTACAGACGGCAAACGCAATGATATCGGTCCTACCATGACAGCCTATGCCACCGCTCACCTCGGGAAAACAGAAGTTGAGGGACAAAGTATAGCCGCTTTTGACGGAGATAGCCTTACCGTGAACGGTTATTTGGGTTCGGACGGCATTCAACCTTTGTTAGAGGTTTGCCAGAAAGAGGACAAAGGTATCTTCGTGTTGGTTAAAACCTCAAATCCGTCTTCGGGAGAATTGCAGGATAAAAAATTACCAGACGGAAAAACCGTGTATGAGTCTATGGGCGAAATGTGTGAGAATTGGGGGCAATCTCTAGCCGGAAAGTATGGATATTCCGGAGTAGGAGCAGTTGTGGGAGCGACCTATCCGGAACAACTCGGTGAACTGCGTGTAAAAATGCCGCATACCTTCTTTTTGGTGCCGGGATACGGCGCACAAGGCGGTGGTGCAAAAGATGTAAAGCCTGCCTTTGATGAAAATGGTTTGGGGGCAATTGTGAATTCTTCTCGTGGTATTTTGTGTGCTTGGCAGAAAGAAAAATGCGATGAAACTGATTTTGCCGCAGCGGCACGTCGTGAGGCTATCCGTATGAGAGATGAAATCATGGCAGAAGTCGGCAGAATTTGTCTTCCTATTTAAGAGAAAGGTTGACGATATGAAAAAATATGATGTAAGGGAATGTAAGCTGCTCAAAAAGACAGAGCTTCAAAATGGTTTTTTTGACTTTGTCGTGGACGCCGGTGAACTGACACAACAAGCACAGGTAGGGCAATTCGGCCATATTAAAGTGACGGGTAAAACTCTGCGCCGCCCCATTTCTATTTGTGAAATTGATAGAGAAAAGAAAACTTTGCGCTTTGTCTTTCAAATTCGAGGGGCAGGAACAGCCGACCTTGCCACGGTGCAGGAGGGTGAGTCTTTAGATATTTTAGCTCCGCTTGGAAAAGGATTTCCGTTGTTTGAAAAAGACAAAAAAGCTTTGCTGGTGGGCGGCGGAATCGGTACGCCGCCTTTGTTGGGATTGGCTCAATATTATAAAGAAAACAGTGTGACAGCGTTGGGTTTTAGAAATGCAGACTCTGTCATCTTGGAAAAAGACTTTGCCGCCTGCGGCTCAAAAGTGCTGATTGCCACCGATGACGGTTCAGCCGGTTATCATGGATTGGTAACCGATATGGTGAAAGCGGATAAACCCGAGGTGATATATGCCTGCGGCCCTGCTCCTATGCTAAAAGCGGTTTGCCGCCTGGCAGAGCAGTGGGGAATCCCCTGCTATATCTCTTTAGAAGAACGTATGGCCTGTGGGGTAGGGGCTTGCTTAGGCTGTGCCTGTGCTTTGCAGGATGAAGAAGGAAATCTGTATAACGCTCACGTTTGTAAAGACGGACCAGTGTTTGATTATAAAAAAGTGGTGGAATTTGCTCCCCAGAAATAAGGTGAGAAAACTCCATTGCAGTCACCTTTAACCGAAGAAAGGAAGGTCATGCCCATGGCTGATTTAAAAGTAAAGATAGCAGGAGTAGAATTTCATAATCCTTTGATAGCGGCGTCGGGGGCCTTTGGTTTTGGCCGTGAATATGGTGAAATGTACCCGATTTCTGCTTTTGGAGGCATTTCCTGCAAGGGAACAACAAGAGAACCAAGACAGGGCAACCCTGCCCCCAGAATTACCGAAACCCCGAGCGGTATGCTCAATGCCGTGGGATTGCAGAATCCGGGGATTGAACATTTTATCAAAGAGGATTTACCGTGGCTTGAAAAGCAGAATCTGCGCATTATTGCCAATATTGCCGGGAATGAGTACGAAGATTACTGTGCAGTGGCGGAAATGCTGAACAGTACCGCTGTGGACATGGTGGAACTGAATATTTCCTGCCCCAATGTGAAGAAGGGCGGCGTACAGTTCGGAACAAGTGCCGAGGGCGTTTTTGGGATTACCGAGGCAGTAAGAAAAGTATGCCAAAAGCCATTAATCGTAAAACTTTCGCCGAATGTCAGCGATATTGGTGAGGTGGCAATCGCCGCTGAACAGGCAGGGGCAGATGCTATTTCTCTCATCAATACTTTGACGGGCATGAGAATTGACATTCATTCCCGCCGGCCGATTATCCGCAATAATACGGGCGGTCTTTCCGGCCCCGCTGTATTCCCTGTGGCACTGCGTATGGTTTGGCAGGCAGCTCAGAAGGTAAAAATTCCGATTATTGGATTGGGCGGCATAGCCTCTTGGCAAGACGCTGTTGAGATGCTGTTGGCAGGTGCGTCTGCCCTGCAAATCGGTACGGCTATTTTTACAGACCCCTATATTGCCCAAAAAATTACCAAAGGATTGGAAGAGTATCTTGACCAAAATAACATTGAATCCGTCACAGAGCTGACGGGAGGAATTCGCCCATGGTGATTTTAGGCGTGGACTTAGGAAAAGCCAGAACAGGTTTGGCAATTTGTGACCGTTTAGAAATGCTGGCAGTGCCGCTTTGTGTCATTACAGAGAGAAGAAGAGAAGTCTTAGTCAATTTAATCGCCGAAAAAGCGAAGGAAAACCAAGTGGAATCCATAGTGGTGGGATTGCCGAAAAATATGGATGGCAGTGAGGGCGAGAGTGCGCAGTCTGCCAGAGAAACGGGTGCTCTATTGGCGGAAAAAACAGGGCTTGCCGTAGAGTTCTGCGATGAAAGAGGAACGACAATAACCGCCCATAACTATCTAAATGAAACCAACACAAGAGGAAAAAAACGAAAAGCCACCGTAGATGCGGTTGCCGCAACAGTTATTTTACAAAATCATTTGGATAGGCGCAGACACATTCAGCAAAATTAAGAATAGATTCTTTGTTATTTTACCGATTTACATTCTGGATGAACTTGTGTATAATAGGCACAAATTCATTACATATTGAAGTATATAAAGTATATAAAGGAGAAAACAAGTGGGCGATTATGTAATTATGACGGATTCGACCTGTGATTTAACGCAGGAGTTAGCTGATCAGCTTGATGTCACAGTGGTGCCGCTGTCTTTTATAATGGATGGTAAAACTTACTTTGGCTCCTTAAATCAAAAAACAATTTCGACCGAGGATTTTTATCAAAAATTGAAAAAGGGTGAAAAAGTCAGTACGGCACAAGTCAATTCAGAAGAATTTATCGACTATTTTGAGCCGGTGCTTCAAAAGGGCCAGAATATTTTATATATTGCTTTTTCATCAGGACTGAGCGGTACTTGTCAAAGTGCATTTATCGCTCAAAAAGAACTTGCTCAAAAATATCCGGAAAGAAATATCATGGTTTTTGATTCTCTCTGTGCTTCTTTGGGAGAAGGTCTGCTGGTCTATTTAGCAGTACAAAAAAAGCGCGAGGGGTTTTCTTTGGAGGAAACTTATGCTTGGCTCAAAGCCAACGCTTTGCATATCGCCCATTGGTTTACAGTGGATGACCTGAATCATCTAAAACGCGGCGGACGTGTTTCGGCAGGTGCGGCCTTTATCGGTACCATGCTGAGTATTAAACCGGTTTTGCATGTGGATAATGAAGGACATTTAATTCCCGTCAGCAAAGTCAGAGGCAGAAGAGCTTCTTTGGATACACTGGTGAAAAAAATGCAGGAAACGGCCATTGATCCACAAAATCAAGTGGTTTTTATCAGCCACGGTAATTGTTTGGAAGATGCATTGTACGTAAAAGAACAAATTCAAAATAAAATCGGTGTAAAAGCTTTTGAAATCAATGTGATTGGTCCGATTATCGGTGCCCATGCGGGCCCCGGTACCATTGCCCTCTTTTTTGTGGCAACAGAGAGATAAAGCAAGTTTTACTTTCATGGAAGGGAATATAAAATAAATGCGAAAAAGCAGTATAAACTTTCGCTTTTTTATTGACAAATACTAAAATAAGGTTTACATTAGTCTGTGGAGCCAGTTGCTGGCTTCTATGTTATTAAGTGAGGATTCACTGCATATTAGGAGGAGTTTAAAAATGAGTCGAGTTGTAAACGTAGCAGTTGTTGGTTATGGCGGCATGGGAGGCTGGCATACCAAAAAATTGCAGGAAATTCCAGAGGTAAAATTAGTAGGTGTCTATGATATTTTGCCCGCAAGAAATGAGGCCGCCAGGGAGGCCGGTATCCATGCATATGATACCTTTGAAGACTTGCTGGCTGATAAAAATGTGGACGTTGTCACTGTTGCTATCCCCAATGACGTACATGAAGAAGTGTGTATTAAGGCAATGGAAGCCGGTAAAGCGGTTGTTTGTGAAAAACCGGTAACCATGTCTACCGAGATTTTAGAGAGAATGATTGCCGCTTCCAACAGAACGGGTTCTCTTTTCACGGTTCACCAAAACCGCCGTTGGGATGAAGATTTCAGAACAGCTGAAAAAATCGTTAAATCCGGCAAACTGGGCAGAGTGTTTGAGATTCAATCTCGTGTCCATGGCTCAAGAGGGATTCCAGGTGACTGGAGAAACACTAAAAAGCAAGGCGGCGGCATGGTTTTAGACTGGGGCGTTCACTTGCTGGACCAAATGAATATGATGATGGGCAAAATGCCGGTTTCTGTTTATGCCGTACTCTCCAATGTTACCAATGAAGAGGTTGATGATGGTTTTACCGCTATGTTTACCTATGAAGATGGTTTGGTGTTTACAGTAGAGGTTGGTACCAGTAACTTTATCAATTTACCGCGTTGGTATATCTTAGGTTTAAATGGCACTTCTGTCATCGAAGATTGGGATATGAACGGTAAAACAGTCATTGCTACCTGTAAAGAAGGGCATGACGCTGTGCCGATTGTTACCGCCGCCGGTCTTACAAAAACGATGGCACCCAGAACTCCTGAAACGATTGAAACACTGCCGATTGAAAAAGTATCCTGCGATATCAAAGATTATTACCGCAATATCGCCGCTGTTGTCAACGGTGAGGCAGAACCGATTGTAACACATGAGGAGCAAAGACAACTAATGAAGCTGATGGAAGCTATCTTTGAATCTGCCGAACAAAATAAAGTAGTCTTTTTTTAACAGATTATTGTATATTAAAAAAACAACGGCTTTTAAAGCGGTTGTTTTTTTATACCCTTTTCTGAAAAATCCAAAATTAGTATGGAGAAAATTTCTGTAAATCTTTAAAATAAAGAAAGAAATATAAAAATATTTCTTGAAAAAATGAATCTTAGGTGATAATATTATGCTTAAGTTTTTAAAAGAGGAGTCTTATCCATGAAAAATAGAGCAGGGCAAACCATTGAGATTGTAAGGGGTACTCCGAAGGAGCGGAAGGAAATCTTACGGTTCATCGATTATGTCTTTAGTAAGAACAGCCGTCCGCATGATTTTAAGACCATGCTGCCCAAATTGTTTTTACCAAATACAGATTATGAAAAATATGCCTATATGATAAAAGAAAATCATCGCATAGAGGCCTTAATTTATGCGGTGCCGCTTACGGTTGCCGCCGGGGAAGGTGATGTTTTCAAGGCAAAGGTTATTGGAATGGTTTCGGTAGACCCTGACGCCCGTGGAAAAGGATATATGAAAGCTTTAATGAACCGCATTCATGAGGATATGATAGCGGAAAAATGTGACTTTGCAGTTCTGGGCGGTCAGCGGCAGCGGTATGAATACTTTGGATATGAGCCGGCGGGTCATCTGAAAAATATTCAAGTGACAGCCACCAATATCCGCCATGCTGTTTCAACTGATATAACAGGGAAATATACATTTTTTAAGTTGGAGGAGAATCCCCAATGGATACCCCAAGCATTTTGCCTGTATGATGAATCCATAAAACAGTCTTTTGGCTGTATCCGAAAGGAAGATGAATTTTTGGCTGTCTTGCAGTCATGGAAGAATCAGCCTTATGCGATTGTGAAGGAAAATCAATTTTTGGGCTATTTGACTTGTTGTTTTCGTGATAATATCCTCATTGTGGAGGAGTTCTATCTTAAAAGCGGGGAGAATATCAAAGAAATTGTCAAGGCGTTGTTTGGGCTTGCCGGTAAAATGAGCTTAGATGAATCTGATTTAATTAAATCCATTATTTTTAAAGTAGGACCCTATCAAATGGATTTATCCGCTGAACTCAGTTCCCTATGTGAAAGCTATAGTGTTTTTGGGGAACAGGCCTATTGTATTCTGGATTTTGAGCATGTAGTACAGACACTGCTTCGCAAAAAACACCTCTTAAATCCTCTTCAAGAGGGAACGCTTAATTTGCATATACAAGAATATGGGGTGCTGTCCATAAAGATTTATGGAAAAGATGTCAGGGTGGAAAAAAGAGAAGATATTTTGCCAAATCAAGCGCATTTCTCACTTTCACAGTTGGAGGCAACCGGCTTACTGTTTTCTCAGCGTGGAGAAGAACTTCCGCATTCGGTGCCCAGTGGTTGGTTTCCGATAAAATTATGCATTCCTCATCCGGATTTGTGCTGATTTATAATTGAATACAATCACTTCTCAAGAAATTGATTTTCTGAAAATTGTTTCTCGAGAAGTGATTCCTTTTTTAATTATAGCTTTTTGCAGTAACTGGGTTATTCAATAATTCTTTTTCTAAATTCAGAGGGTGAACAATGATAATTGTTTCGAAAAAGTTTGATAAAATAACTCATGCTGTTAAACCCAATATTTTGGCAAATTTGGGTAATGCTGAGATTGGTATATAAGAGCATGCGTTCAGCCTCAGACAGGCGTTTGGTATTTAAAAAGCCTATCACTGTTAGACCTGTAATTTCTTTAAAAATATGGCAAAGATAATGTTTGTCAATATAAAATTCGGAAGAAAGTTTTTCTAAAGTGATGTTATCACTGTAATGGTTTGTGAGATAATCGATAATATTATAGACATGTTTTTCCTTGGGATTGCTTGGTTCATTTTTCTCATATTCAAAGCATTTGGGAGGAAGTTCCAAAAAAGAAAGCAGCAGTTCCGTAAGCACAAAAAGAGATTTTTCCCGTTTCCAGGTGGATTCAGGTGAGTTGGCATGATAAATCAGGCGATTTAAACTATCCATGGTGTGTTGTAAAATAATGGGATTATCGAAGCGAACAATCTTATTTTTAAAGAGCTGTTCAATTCTATCTTTGATATTGGAATTTTTTATCTGCAAAAATATATTGGGATTGATAAGAACCAAAATTCGTTCCCCTTTGGAATGTTTTGTGTATAAAGTTCTATGCAGACATAAGGTGTCAACCAGTACAATATTATAGCATTCAATATCATAAACATTGTTGTCGATAAAGTACTGCATATTGTTTCCAATAAAAAAATATAGTTCATAATAATTATGATAATGATTCCATTTTGTGGTGCTGTTTTCGGAAATTGTGCTTCGATTTACAATAATGTCCTCTTTAAACGTCTGATTCAGATAGGGATTATCCATAAATATAAAACTCCTTATCAAATGAAAAGCAATATAGAGCAACTGTCTAGATTATATAACACAATTCTATTAAAGTAAAGGTGTAGAAAGAATTGGTATAATCTAAAAGAAATATGTCATTATTTTAATGATATTGCATAACTAGCATTTGATAAATTATGGAGGTCATTTCATTCATGGACATTAAAGTATTTGAGGATTCAAAAAAATTGGGTCAAGCGGCGGCTGAATTTACGGCTGAAGTTTTGAACAAAGCCATCAGCGAAAAAGGAAAAGCACGGATTTTGATGTCGACAGGTGCATCACAATTTGATACCATTGAGGCTCTTCTCAAAGTAGATATTGATTGGACAAAGGTAGAGATGTTTCATTTAGATGAATATATCGATTTGCCTGAATCTCACCCAGCCAGTTTTAGAAAATACTTGAAAGAGCGTTTTTTGAATCACATCAATATAAAAAAAGCATATTTGGTCAGTCCTGATGGGGATGTAAAGGCACATATTGCCGAGCTTACTGAGGCCATTCGCAAAGAAGAAATTGATTTAGGCTTAATTGGAATCGGTGAAAATGCACATATTGCTTTTAACGACCCGCCCGCCGATTTTGATACCAAGGAAGCCTATTTGATTGTTAATTTAGATGACGACTGCAAAAAACAGCAGATGGGAGAAGGTTGGTTTGCTACCATGGATGATGTGCCGAATCAGGCTGTTTCTATGAGTGTTTATCAAATTATGCAGTGCAAAACCATTCTTTCCTGTGTGCCTTATGCCGCAAAAGCAAATGCCATTCAAAAAACGCTGGAAAATGATTTGACCAATGAAATTCCTGCAACTATGTTAAAAACACATCCGGATTTTCATCTCTACTTGGATAAAGACTCCGCCTCCAAAACAACATTGGTGTAAAACAGAAACAAAATAAGCAAAGGCTTTACGATTTTTGATAGAACAGAGGTAACTTTTATGAAAGTAATTATTTTAGGTGCGGGCGGCCGAGGTAATGTTTACGCAAGATATTGCTACGAAAATGGGGTTGAAATTGCCGGATTGGCAGACCCAAACACAAGCCGACTGGAGAAACTTGCACAGGCTTATGAAATTCCGAAAGAGAATTTGTATCAAGACTGGCAAACGGTTTTATCAAAGCCTAAATTTGCCGATGCTGTTATTAATGCCACAACAGATTTGATTCATTATGAATCCACCATGAAAGCCATGGAGCTGGGATATCATATCCTATTGGAAAAACCCATTTCGCCCAGTGAGGCCGAATGCAGAGAATTGGTAGAAACCGCAAAAAATAAAAAATTAATTTTTATGGTTTGTCACGTTCTGCGTTATGCTCCATTTTTTGAGAAAATCAAAGAGATTGTCGAGAGCGGCGAGATTGGAGATATTTTAAACTTCCAGTTGACAGAGAATGTAGCAAATTGGCATTTTGCTCACTCCTATGTGCGGGGCGTATTCCGAAACGAAAAAATTTCCAGCCCGGTGATTTTGGCAAAATCCTGTCATGACCTCGATATTATCAGCTATATCATGAATAAAAAATGTGTATCGGCTGGTTT